>NZ_CP040825.1:0-300000 GCF_006228185.1 Mycoplasma nasistruthionis
TAAAGTAGTGGCGGCAACACCCATTACCGGAAGAACTATTTTTCTAATCTTTTTCCTCATATAATATTCTAATCTTTCGTGTTTTTTATACACATACATATATAGAATTTCATATATATATATATATATTATAAGTACTAAAACACCTTAAAATAAGGGCTAAAAGTTTAAATATGAAAATGTGGAAATTTTAAATTTCACAAATTACCACACAAAATAAGTTAAAAGTTGATAAAAAAATAAACGAGAATTTTGTTATTCTCGCTCGATAATTTCATCAGTATCAAGGTTGTAAATTGTACTGGGTTTATTGCTTGGTACACAAAAGTTTTTAACATTTGCAACCTCAGGAAATTGCTTTTCTCCTTCTTCAATTGACATTGGTTTATCTCCAGAAATATTCAAACTTGTCATATAGTGCGGACCATTTTTAATCAAATAATTTCTTAGTTCCATACAGTCTGGCATTCTAAAACCTTGATCATTTATTATGATGCTATTTGGCCCAGGTCAAACTTTTTCTGCAAGTTCAGTCGCTTTTTCTGTCCATTGTCTAAATTTTTGAGCTTGAGTTAATGTGCCAACTAATATCATTATTTTTTTGTCTGTCGGTCTTTGCTTTAATTCATACAACTCTTTTAAGGTTATGTCATTAATTGGGCCGCCAATACCGCATACTGTATCAGTTGAGCAAATAATAATATCTGCATATTTATTAACCATACTTTTATTTTACATTTTTACATTATCATAATGTAAAAAAAGTATAATTTAAACACTTAATAAGGAGATAGTTATGCCTGAATATCCTGAAGTTACTACGGTAAGTCGTAGCCTAAATAATTTATTAGAAAATAAAACAATTATTAATATTGAAGTTAAAAGAGATAAATTAATCAAAAACACGAGTGCTGTAGGGTTTAAAGATTTTTTAGTCAATAAAAAAATATTAAAAGTATCAAATATAGGTAAATACATTGTTTTTGACTTTGATGACAAATCTAGACTAATTAGTCACCTTAGAATGTCTGGAAAGTACTACGTCATAGACTTAAAAGACTTAGAAGCTAGAAAAAATGAATCTCATGACTACGTATATTTTATTTAAATGATAACAAAGTGGCAATATACAATGATTCGCGTTTATTTGGTTCATTTGAAATAGTTCAAAACAACGATCAAAGAACATTGTATGAAATTAAAAACTTAGGCCAACTACCATTAGATGTAGATGTTCAAGCCTTGCACAGTAGGTTAAAAAGAAAAAATATTAGTATTAAATCTATTCTTTTAGATCAATCATTGATTTTAGGAATTGGTAATATATATGCTGATGAAGCGCTTCACCAAGCTAAAATTTATCCTATGACAAAATGCAATCAAATTTCGCTAACTAAACTAAAAGAACTATTACAAGCTGCAGGAAATATAATGAATGACAGTATTGCTTTAGGTGGAAGTTCAGTGCATACTTATCAATCAGTTAACAGCGCTTCTGGGTCATATCAACACAAGTTAAAAGTCTATGGCAGAGGCAAAAAGGTTTGTTTAAGTTGTAATAGAGCAGAAATTAAAAAAGTTAAATTAGACTTTAAACAAAATGGTCGAGGAACAAGTTATTGTCCAAAATGCCAAAAGGAAACAAATGAACAATAAAGTTGTAATAGTTATAGATATGTTAAATGGATTTGCTAAGCAAGGTGCTCTGTATTCAAAGAATATCAAAGACATAATTCCGACAATCAAAGAGATTGTAGAAGAACATGACAATGTTATTTTTGTAGCAGATTCCCATTCTCCTAATGATATTGAAATGAAACAGTATCCGCTACACTGTTTAACAGATACAGAAGAAGCACAAATAGTTTCTGAATTAGCAGGTTATGCTAATTCAGATAATATAGTTTATAAAAATACAACTAATGCATTTTGAGATTTAAATATTAGTAGCTTAATTAAAAAATATAATGAGTTTATTTTAGTAGGTTGTTGTACCGATATTTGTGTTATGCAATTAGCACTAAGTTTAAAAACTTATTTAAACAAAATTGAAAGTGAACAAAAAATAATTGTTTATCAAAATGCAACAGCAACTTTTGACACACCAGAGCATGAAGCGTCAACATATCACGAATTTACTTTAAATATAATGAAACAAGCTGGAGTAAAAATTAAAACATGGGACAAATAGAAATTGATTTACATGGTTTAAGATCAGAAGAAGCTGAAATTGAAATTGCACAACATCTTTTTGATTTAAAAAGATACAGAGTCGATTCAATTTTATTTATTACCGGAATTGGCACTAAAGTTTTAAAAACAACTTTAGAAACTATTTTAGATAAAGAAAATATGTCTTATCAAGTTGTTAATAGTGGTGGAGCATATTTAGTAAGAATGAGAGAAGATTCTTATAACTATGATGATTTTGATGAATATGATTCATCAAATATAACAGACAATGAAATAAATGAATTATTTGAACAATTTAAGTAGGAGAAATATGTATCGTTCAAAATTAAACGTTCGTCAAACGCAAAGCGCTATTCAAGATTTAAAGTTAATTTTTCAAGAAGAATTAAAGAAAGAATTAAATTTAACTAGAGCTACAGCTCCTTTATTTGTTTCTAAAGAAACAGGTTTAAACGATGGTTTAAATGGTGAAACACCTGTTTCATTTGTAACTAAAGGTAGTGATAAAACTTTAGAAATAGTTCACTCTCTAGCTAAGTGAAAAAGAGATGCTTTAAATAAATATAATTTTTTGCCTTATGAAGGTTTATACACTGATATGAATGCTGTGCGACGTGAAGAAGATTTAGATCATCTGCATTCATTTTATGTAGACCAATGAGATTGAGAAAAAGTCGTTTTAGATCAAGATAGAACTGTAGATTATTTAAAATCAACTGTAAAATCAATTTACAAATGTTTAAAAGAAACACAAAAACAATTAAAACAAAAGTATTACCAATTAGAAAATACACTACCAGAAGATATTTTCTTTATTTCAGCTCAAGATTTAGAAGACTTATATCCAAATAACTCACTATCTGAAAGAGAAAATATAATAGTTAAAAAACATAAAGCAGTTTTTATTTATCAAATTGGACATGAATTAAAATCAGGTTTAATTCATTCATTGAGAGCATTTGATTATGATGACTGAAATCTAAATGGTGATTTATTAGTATATGCACCAAACTTAGATCAAGCTATTGAACTTTCTTCAATGGGAATTAGGGTAAATGCTAATTCAATGCTACAACAATCAAAATTAAGTTTTGAACAACTAGACAAACTTTCACCATATCATCACAATGTTTTACACAACAAATTACCGCTAACAATTGGTGGTGGAATCGGTCAAAGCCGTGTAAGTATGTTCTTATTAGAGAAAATGCACATTGGTGAAGTGCAATCATCTTATTGACCACAAGAATATAAACAAGAAATGTTAGAAAAAGGCATTGAATTGTTATAAAACAAAAAAACTTCTTTAAGAAGTTTTTTAATTTAAGGATTATTTTATGAAATACAAAAAAACAATATCGACTATTATTTCAACCACAATTGTGCTAGGAGCAGCAGCTTATGGTGCTTACTATGGTTTTACAAAACTTAACCAGAAAGACAATGTTGCTAATAATCAAATAGTAAATGACAACAAGAATTCATTAAATGTATCAAGCGCAGGATATGAAAAAAACTATGATCACCGGATTGTGTCTTGAAACATTTATAACTTCAGTAATTCGACAGGGCAATTTAATACTAATAAATTATTAAATGTTGCTACAACTTTGAATTTACTTCAACCAGATATAGTTGGTTTAACTGAAATATCATTTAATGACACTAAAGCAATTGAAAACATTAAAAGTTTATTAAATAAACCTTATCAATCAATTTTAGGAAATTCTTTAAATTCAACCTATCCAACTAAAAAAGAAAGTGTGGCTATTTTATATAATCCTGAAGCTTTTGAATTAATAACTTCAGGTACATTAAATCCAGAAAATGGATATGTTAGACCTCTTTTTTATGGTAGATTTAAAAATAAAGTTAACAATAAGCACTTAATTACAATTTTTGGTCACTTTGATTCACCGGACAATGGAAATGGTGAAGAAAATGGTGCTTTACCAGGTCAAGGAGCATGAGAAGAAAGAGAAGCTAAATTAGCTTCAAATGTTTTTGCCGACTTAAAAAGACAATTTCCAGACGACGATATAGTTTTAGGAGCAGATACAAACATAAAAACTGGCAATGATAAAGCCTTTAAACAAGATAGTTATATTTTAGCTTATCCACAAAGTTATTTTGTTTCAAAAACAGATGCAGAAGTATTTAAAACATCATTAAACGGAAAAGGTGATGGATATTCCAATCCTTATGACAAATGATTGATTTATGATGCAGGAGACAGTAATTTTGTTTACGCAAAAAACTCTAACCAAGAATTAGAAAAATATCCTTTTAAGTTTGATGTAGTAAACGCATTTGTTAATAAATATTGGGATCAACAAAAAAGTACTGAGTTATACTTAAAATCTAAAAAACAAAAACAACCTGATTCAATTTATACAATTATTAAAAACGTATCAGACCATGCACCAATTATTATTGGATACAATGACTAACAAGCACAAATGTGCTTGTTTTTTATGAAATATAATCATATTTTTTCATTATTGAAAATAATAGTTTTTTTATGAAATTCAAATAAATTGATAGTAATAGAATAAATATGAGGGGTAATTAAAGATACACATTTTTTCAAAGGTTTATATGAATAAAACAACCCCCAAGTTACTGTACAAATTACTTATTAATTCAGGATTATTAAATCAAAATGGAAATGTTTCCTTTAAGCTAGGAGAACTAGAAGTGGTGTTGAATACTAAAGATATAGTTGGTATTTCATTGCAACAATGATTAAAAGAATTTATGAAACAAAATGATATCTTTTATAAAGAACCTTTAAATACTCAGGCTTTTCCTGATTTTTATTTGGAAAATAGTTTTGAAACCAGTTTACTAGAAGTGAAAACTTTTAATAGTGAATTTTTACCTGCATTTGATATTGCAAATTTCGATTCATACTGCAGTTCACTAAAAACAAAACCATATATTTTATATGCTGATTATTTAATATTCGGTTATAAAATGGATCATTCTGGAAAGATCCAAATAACAAATATCTGACTCAAAAAAATTTGAAAAATTGCAGGAAAATCTACAACATATCCATTAAAACTCCAAGTTAAAAGGAATATTGTTTATAATATTCGCCCAATAGCTTGATATAAAGATAAACAAAAAAATTCATTTATTTCAGAAATTGAATTCATCAATGCGTTATATTCTACGATTTGCAAATACAAAAACTCGTTAATAGCCAATGAATGGAAAACTGAATTTCTGTTTAATTATCATAATCATTTTAATAAAAGTTTCTTTAATTAAAAAATAGGTCAATGACCTATTTTTTAATTCAGTAATCAGCAATTCTTTGACTAATTGCTTTAACAACAGGAACTACAACGGTGTTACCTAATAAATCAAAAGCTTTTCTTAATCCTTTTTTATCATTTTCAAATTCAGTAAGTTTATAGCTTTCAGGATAACCAAATAATCTCAACCCTTCTCTAATTGTTAATTTTCTGATTCCTGAATTATCAATAACACCTATATGAGAAACATCTGTTGCCACTAATGTAGGAGTAAATGAGTTTGAATCTAAAATTCTAGTAAATTCAAAACTTAGCTTTCCAGCAACTATGTTATATCCTATTTGTAAATTCTTGTCTTGGATTCTTTTAGAAACGATCATGTTGTCAGCGTTTACAGTTTTCACTAATTGTTTTGGATATTCTTTAACTAAATAACCTTTTGTAACTAAATCTTCCAACATTTCTTCTAAGTTTTCAGCACGAAAGAATTTTCGAATTTGATCAATGTTTAAAGGCATGCCATCCATTCATTTAACTCCTATTTCATCAGCTCAATGTTTCTTCCTGCGCTCTTTAAATATTTTTTCCATTAGCTGTTTTTGTTTTAGACTAATCTTTCCTTTTAAGTCTATATATCAACTGTGAATGTTGTTGTTTCCGCCCCTTTTATCCTTGATTGATTTTCCATGCAAATCATAAATTTTATAGTGTTTTAGAAGTTGTTTTGTAAAATGACTGTTTACTGTTGGTAAATTTGTTTCTAAGACATCTTTTAATACAATGTTACTTATTTTAAAGTTTTCAAGATCTATTAAATTATCTTTTGTGCCCACTATAAAAACTCTTTTCCTTATTTGAGCAACCCCAAAGTGTTGAGATTCTAAAAGTTTTCACGAGACTTTGTAACCTAATTTTTGTAAACTGTTTAAAATAGTAGAAAAAGTTCGTCCGATGGGGTCTTGTGGTTTTTCTTTGTCATGTGTAATTAACCCTTCAACATTTTCCAAAATAAAACCATAGGGTTTTTTATCTCTTAAAATTCTTTCAACTTCAAAAAATAAAGTTCCCCTAGTGTCTAAAAACCCCAAACCTTTACCAGCACTACTAAAAGCTTGGCAAGGAAACCCGGCAAGTAAAAAATCAAAATCAGGTATATCTTCTGATCTGATTTGCCTAATGTCGCCTTGTAAATTATGCTGATTAAAGTTTTGTTGCAATGCCTTTATTGCAGATGGTTTAATTTCTGAAGTCAAAACACATTTGGTTTTTATTCCTGATGAATTAAAAGCTTGTTCGAATCCTAGTCTAATTCCACCCATACCAGCAAACAAATCAATAAATTTTATTGTTTTGTTATTTTTGTTTATATTATTTTGTTTCATGTTATCCTTATTTATATTAATTTTAATACTTTATATTTTGTATTGCTAGATAATAAAAGGTAACTACAAAATTATTTTAAAAAAGAGAAAATATTTTTGGTAAATAAATTTATGGTGTTATAATATTAAGGCACAAGGCACCATAGCCAAATGGCCAAGGCATGAGTCTGCAAAACTTTGATTACGGGTTCGAATCCCGTTGGTGCCTCCATTTATTATGCGCCCGTAGCTCAACTGGACAGAGTGTTAGGTTACGGCCCTAAAGGTTGCGGGTTCGACTCCTGCCGGGCGCGCCAAATTTGCCTTGTGTAAAAAAATAAAAAAATATTTGTGGTTATTAAATATTCATGTTATAATATTTAAGCAAATAACTACTTGCGAGTGTAGTTTAATGGTAGAACTTCAGCCTTCCAAGCTGACTGTGAGGGTTCGATTCCCTTCACTCGCTCCATATCATTAATTTGACCAATAAGAGCCATTTGGCTCTTTTTATTTGCATTTTATTTTCAATCAACTTATTATTCAAAACAAAAAATAATTTAAGTGTTAATAAATAGAAAAAAAGACTTCGAAATATTAGATTTTTAAAACACCGGATATTTAAGAAACAAATCAGGTTATAAAAAGCGATATTTTCGATCTGAAAGCCTAAAAAATGACAGCACTCATAATAATCATAGTTTGTTATTAATGAATGACTAAAAAAGTACACATCTAATATGTGTACTTTTTAATTAGCGAATTTTATCTAAGACTAATCCTAAGTTTTCATTGTCTCAATATAAATGTCTGTCATAACCGTCATCATCATTTCAAATGTGTTTAAAGAAAGGATTGAATCTTCTAGGAGATTCTAAAAGTATTGGTTCATTAAGATTTTTAGAATTCTTAAAATGTTTTAACTTATCTGAACTTTGATAAAAGTTTTTTCTTTCATTTGGAATAACTTTTAAATTTAGTATTTCATAGTTATTAATATTAATACCATATAACATCAAGTTTTGAGGTTTTTGATCTTTGGGTGCTGATATTTTAATCGTTGTGTGATAATTGTTATTTAGGTCATAATTATTTGATAAATAAGAATTATTCATTGAATTATTTGAATAAAAGTCTAGATCATAAGTGTTATTTTTGTAAAGAGAAGTTCATCAATAATAATCCACATTTTTTGAAGTTTCACCTAAAGAATTGAAATCTTGAATTTTCTGTGCAAAATACTTTTTAGCCTCAGGACGATCATTTAGTTGTGCATTAATAGACTTTATTTTATTTTGGACATTGTAATTTCATCAATCTAAAGATAATCATTTTTCTTTATATTTGTCAACATATTCTTGATATGTTAAAAAGTCAGGTAAATAAGCAAAGCTAAATTGATTAACTGATATTTTGTATATGGCATTAGGATCATTGCTTGAATGTTTAAATCAATAATTATTAATATTTTGTTGTTGATTTTTAGGAATATTAAGATCAATAAAGTATTCTATAGTGTCATTTTCAGAGTTATTAGTTGTGAATTTGTACCCTTTAAAAGTTGGTATAACCGCATGATACTTTCACAAACCGAATGGTTTATTTTGTCAGTCATTCAATTCATTCAATAATAAGCTTTGGTCATTAATAATAGGGGTTAAAGGGGTGTATTGCTTAGTTTCAACAGTATTAAATTGATATTTTAATAAATTATTTTCTAAGTTTCTCAAATAAGCTAGTGCTTCAGTAGAATTGTTTAAATTATCATACATAAAAGTATCTGGTAAAAAGTAAAAAGGTAATAAATCGTTAATAGTTTTTTCCTCTTCAACCTCAGGAAGTCAATAATCATAGTCATCAAAATGATTATGTTTATAGTTTTCAGCTTTTTTACTTTCATTAATAATTTTCATTATTTCACTATTTGTATTTGTGGTTATATAATCACTTCTTTTTGTGATTTTTGATTTTTTCATTCATTTATTATAAAGTGAGTATCAATGTATTTCGTTATATCATTTGTTTCTGTTGAATTGACAATTTTTAAGTTGTTTTCTTGTAAATCAAAAAGAGGTTTAAAGTTATATTTTGCTAAAAAATCTAAATAATTTCAATATTTTTCTAAATAAAATGAATATAAATTATAAGAAATAATTTTAGTTCAAATTTTTGAATTCATTAACTCTTTATAGTTATCTTTTTGAGTTAAGGAATTAATATCTAAGTCTATATATTCAGAATCTTTGATAATATTTTCAACTCTTTTTTGATGATCTTGAATTTCGGTTTTAAAAATATGGCTATATTTTGTTGAATCTAAAGTGGGAAGATAAATAGATTTTAAACCCTTAAGATGCGTTAAGTCATTTTTTATTGGAGATTCCAATTTCTGTATATTTATTAAATTTTGGTGATTTGTTTGTTGATTGCAAGAACTAGATAATAATGATAAAAATGGTAGAGAAAGGAGTAATTTAGTTTTTCAAGTCATTAATGCAGTAAATTTCAAATTGATTGTTTAATAAATAGTTATAACCTTTCACTAAAATTTCTATCATTTTGCTTATGAGCATAGTAAATATAAGCTCCGGGGTTGATTCCGCCCTTTGTTCCAATTGTGGAAACGACAGATAACGCATGCTTAGTAAATACTTCATTAATTTTTCTATCATGAAATTCAACCAAACTTACTCTGTCTGGCTCATAAGGGTTGTTTAAGCTTAAAAATCCGAGTTTATAATTGCTTTTATAGAATTCAGAACCGACTTCAATAACGCCTACATTAACTCTGTGATTAATGTATTGATTCTTTGTTTTAATATCATTTAGTTTTTTAACAATATCTCACATTCCCATTTTTCTGTAATATGGTTCATACATTTTTAAATATTCATTTTTTCCAAAAACTATTTTTTGTTTACCAGATTCTGTTGCTGAAATAATTAGTGGCGAACTTCCAATAATTACAGAAAAACCAAATATATATTTAAAGATTTTCTTCATTATAACCTCTGTTATTGATTATTAACTTTGTAAATTCCATATATATAATCATCATCTGAATTTGTGAATATTCTTTCTGGCTCTTTATCTTCAACAAATTGTAGAAGGTTTGTTTTGTCGAAACTGTCTAGTCAATTTCAATTTTCCAGATTTTGGTATCTAATTCCTAAAGTTTTGATTTTATTATTCACAGGAATAGATATTTTAAAACAAATTTCTAAAAGTTTTTCAGTATTTATTATGTCAATTTTCTTAGTAAGTTTTTGCTTTTGTAAATCATTTTGATTATTATTTAATTCTTCTCAGAAGGTAATTTTGTTTCGTTTGTTTTTTGCTCAATATACTTTTATCTTTTCATAAACAATCAAAAACTTTTGAGATCAATTAAAATCATTTTCCTGATGTTCTTGGTTCATAAACTCTGAAAAGTTTTTTATATTATTAGTGTTTAAAAAATTCATTTCAATAAATTCAAAATTAGAGTAAGGTTTAGTTGTCTTTTCTAAATACAAAACATAATCATTTAAAATATTTTGAGTTTTATCTTTTTCAAATAGTTTTGCCTTAAAGTAATAATCAACAATTTCGTCCCTTCTTTTGAAACCAAAAAACTGAAACTTTACTTTGTTTAATTCAGGAAAAATGTCTAAATATAAACTACTGTCTTGTTCTTTATACAAATAAGTTTCTTGATTGAAACTTCATTTTGCAAATCAAGAATGGTTCAAATCAGCGCCAGAAGATATATTAAATCCACTTAAATTAACACGTAAATCATCACCTTGATTTAATATTAATTCAGATTTAGGATGCCTTCAAACATCACCAGCTTTATAAGGAACATTAGTTCTTTTGTATCTATGAATTTCACGATTTAGATAAAATTGATCAACAGATTGTAATTCTGATTTGTCAACTAAAGTAAGGTTTAGGTTTTCAATAAAGGGCACAAATTGATTGGGTTCTATTTTTTGATATTGTTTTATATAATCATTAATTTTTAATAAGTATGCATTCATTCAAAAATATTTTTTATATTTTTGAATGAATTTATCAAAATTTTCAATATGAATATTATCAAACTCATAAATATAATTAAGCATCTGAATAAATTCTTTATCTTTTTCAAATTGCTGAATTTGCTCTTTAATTTCTTCAGATTTTTGATTTAAATTTTGATATTTAGAGTTTTTTAAATCTTCAATTTTAATAAAAAGATTTTCTGGTTTAATTAAGTTAAATTTTGCAACTTCTTTATTTCGAGCCACATTACAAGAACTTGAAATAAATGTCATGAATATAGAAGTTGCAATCACGTATTTTGCTAATTTTTTCAACTTCATATTTTGTTTTTTATCCTTATATTAAAATTATTCTACTTTTGCATTAAAGTTAATATAAATCCTTAACATTGAGCTAAAAAATGGAAAGATTTGCAAATAATATGATATTTTTCATTTCAGATACATCAAGAACTAATACAATCAAGTCTTTAATTCAAAAAACACACATAAATTATGTGTGCTTTTGTTGATTTTGAGCATTAAATTAAGCTTGATTTGATTGTTTATTTCTGATTTTTTGAATTGATGAATCAATTGTTGTTGATACTAATTGAACTAACTTGTTTGATAAAGGTCTTAAAGTAAGTTTAATAATCATGTTTTTAATAATCGCTGGTAGATTTTGTGCGATTGGAACATAGTCTAAAGCGTTTTCTACTGAAGTTGAAATATATTGAGTTAAAAGTTGCTTAATTTCATCTTTCAAGTTGTCGTTTTGTGTAATTAAAGCAACAAACATTTGTTTGATTCTGAAAACAGTAGTTTTAACTTGTTTAAGAATTTTATATTGAATACCTGTTTCAGCATTTTGATTGTTTTCTTGTTGAATTTGTTCATCACTTCAGCTTGCATTAGGTTTTTTAAAATCTAGTTTTACAGCTTTAACAGTGTTGTTATATTTAAGTTTAAGATTTAAACTTCAACCTGGTGTTTTGTTGTAGTTAAATTCTACAATTTCAACATTTGAAGGTATATAACCGTTGTTAGCCTTTAAGAATTCAACTAATAAATCAACTACTGCTTGATATTCATTTTGTTTACCGGCTTGAACAGCTTTTTCTTTTTCTAACTTACCGTTTAGTTTACCAGCCCCAGCTTGATCCATTTTGGTTTTTAAAGTAGTTTCAAATCAAGTTTTATTTACATAATAATTGTTGTATAACTTAACTAAATACTGTGAATAATTTTCAAATTCTTCTGCAGATGCTATATCTTGATTATCATATGTTAATGCTTGATTTGAAATATCATCAGTTGAAGTAAAAATATTGCTTGCTTCAGTTTTAGTTAATAGTGTTTTGTAGGTTTTATTAACATTTCCAAAGTTAAAAAATGAATCTGTTATTTCTAAGAATTTAAATGTTTGATCTCCTAAGAAAGCATTTATTTCTTGATCCACTGTCATAAAGTTGTTATAACTTTGTCTTAAAGCAGTTTTATTAATGTCTAATGAAATTTTCTTAGTTTTAGTATTAGCCTTAAATTTTACAAACTCTGTATCTAGAGCATCTTTTGAAGAATCTACTGCAGCTTGTGTTGAACTTTGATTATTTAAAACTGAAAGAGAATTGTTTACAGCAGTATTTAAGTTGTTTAAGTGCGCTTGATATTTTGCATTTGCATAATCTTGTTTGTATGAATTTACAGATGTAATCAATGCATTTAAAGCGTTTTTGTTAACTGTTATTTCTGCTTTTGTATCAGATGGGCTGTCTTTTTTAGTGTCTGGTTGACCACAAGAAACAGCAAATGCCGAAACGGCTACTGGTGCTAAAATAGAAAAGCTTTTAGCTCATAAAAATCTTTTTTTCATTAATATTAATCCATTCATATTTTCGTTGTTATCTAACTTTTATTATATATATATATATATATAAATCAGAAACACAAACTGTATAAAACTGCAAAAAGTCAAACCGATCCTAATTTTAAATCATTTTATCTCTTTAATTATATTTATTAATATTTTATAATTAAAAATATTTAGAAAGGAAATATGAACACAGACATAGATTCAAATTTTTTAAAAACTGGACTTAGTAGTTCGCAGGTTTTAAAAAATCAAAAACATTTTGGTTTAAATAAAATAGAATCAAAAAAACGTAAAAGCATTTTTTTGATTTATTTAAACCAATTTAAAGACTTCATGATTATTTTGCTACTAATTGCCGCTGCATTTAGTTTTGGTGTAACTATTTGAGAACATTCAGCTGGTAAATTGCATTCAAATAGCGAAATAGTTATTTCATATATAGAACCATTTATTATCTTAATAGTAGTTGCTTTAAACTCTATGCTTGGGACTTATCAGGAAATTAAGTCTGACCAAGCAGTTAAAGCGCTTCAGAAAAGCAACGAGCTTAATGCTAAAGTAATTCGCGATGGAAAAAGTCAAGTAATTAAGGCTTCTGAAGTCACAATTGGAGATATTATTTTACTAGAAGCCGGAGATTCAATTCCTGCTGACGCTCGTTTGGTAGAAGCTTATTCACTAAGCGTTGTCGAATCAGTGCTAACAGGAGAATCACTAGCAGTTGATAAAAAAGTTGGTCAAATTGACAACGAATTAGCTTTACCATTAGGAGATAGGTATAATTACTTATTTTCAGGAACATACGTAGTAACTGGTAAAGCAGTTGCAATAGTTGAAGCAATTGGTGAAAAAACTGAAATGGGTAAAATCAACCAAGCTTTAAAAGAGCAAGAAATTCCGCTTTCTCCATTACAAATTAAGTTAAACAAATTAAGTACTATTTTTGGTATTTCAGGTGTTGTCTTATTATTTGTAACTGTAATTTTACAATTACTAGTTTCAAATGGAACTATTGCAAGTAATTGAGCTAGGCCAGAAAGTTATTCATCAGCCTTAGTTATAGGAATTTCGCTAGCAGTAGCAGCTATTCCTGAAGGTTTAATTACTTTTACAACAGTGTTGCTGGCAATTGGTGTGTCAAGAATGACTAAGCAACATGCTGTTATTAAATCATTCCCTATTGTTGAAACATTAGGTTCAACAAATATTATTTGTAGCGATAAAACCGGAACATTAACTCAAAACAAAATGACAGTTGTTAAGTTATATGATCCATTAAATCAAACTATTGATGCTACAGAATCTAAAGTTTTAGGTTCATTAGTAGCTTGCTGTGATGCTGAAGTTCATTATGAAAATAATCAATGAACTGAAGTAGGTGATCCTACCGAAACAGCAATTTTAAGATATGGTATTGAAAAAAACAATTCAAAAGAAATGTTTTATCAATACTTTGATAAACTTTCAACACTACCTTTTGACAGTGATAGAAAGACTATGTCAGTTTTAGTATCTGACAAAGAAGGAAACCAAACAGTTATTACTAAAGGTGCTCCGGATGTAATTTTTAACAAAATTACTAACTATAAAGATGAATATAAGCAAATCAATGACGCTTGATCTAATGAAGGAATTAGAGTAATTGCCGTTGCTTATAAAAAAGTCAATGGATTAAATTCACTAACTGTTGAAGATGAAAATGAATTAACATTTTTAGGATTAATTGGAATGATTGATCCACCAAGAGAAAATGTCAAATTATCAATTGAGCAAGCTAAAGAAGCTGGAATTAAAACAGTTATGATTACTGGAGATCACTTAAATACAGCTAAAGCAATTGCTAAAAGCTTAAGTATTTATCAAGAAGGTGATATAGCAATTGATGGAGTAGTTTTAGCAAATATGTCAGATGATGAACTTAAAGAACAAGTTCAACATATTTCAGTTTATGCAAGAGTTAGTCCATCTGACAAATTAAGAATTGTTAGAGCTTGACAATATCATAACCAAGTAGTTGCTATGACTGGTGATGGAGTTAATGATGCTCCAGCACTAAAAGCTGCTGATGCAGGTTGTGCTATGGGTATAACTGGTACAGATGTTTCGAAAGAAGCAGCTGATGTTATTTTAACTGATGATAACTTTAACACCATTGTCCAAGCAGTAAAAACTGGTCGTGAAACATTCGATAGAATTAAAACAGTTATTTTAAACTTATTAGTTTCATCATTAACGGAAATTATTGTTATGTTATTTGGTCTATTTATTTTTAGATTTATCTTTAAAAACCAAATAATAGGTAGTGAACATTTATTTATAGTACTAAGTGCTTCACAGCTGCTTTGAATTAACTTATTAACACACGGACTGCCGGCTATTGCTTTAGGAATGGTTAAAAATGACAATGACGTAATGAAACGTAAACCATTTAACAAAACAGACAGCATTTTTGCTAATGGTATGGGTGTTAAATTAATTGTTCACAGTGTTGTTTTATCAGTTCTGTCAATCTTATCTTATTTATTTGTAGGGCTATATGCTAGTTCAAACCTTATAACAGGTGAAGAGTTTATTAAACTAACCTCTGCAGCTATGTTTATTACACTAGGGGTTGGTTCATCAATTAATTCAATGAACTTAATGTCACAAAACTCAATCTTTAAATGTTCATTTAAAGATTACAAATTAGTTTATTTAGCTTCACTGTTTTCATTTATTTGTGTATTAGCTTCAGCCTTTATTCCAGGTTTTGCTGATGTGTTTAAAAATGCTGATGTTAAATCAAGTAATTACGTTGCATTTTATGCAATCATTCCTTTATTATTAGGATTCGGATTAATTGCTTATGAAGAAATCACAAAATTAATCAAACACTATCAAGCTAAAAATCACATTCAAATTCATAATTAATATCACTAAACTTAGCTGTGTAGCTAAGTTTTTTTGTTACAAAAAATATCATCCTAATTAGGATGATATTTTGCTTTAACGCTTCATAAATCCATTGTGTAGAGCTAAAACTAAAGCATCAGTTTTAGTTTTTCCTCTGACATATCTATCTGCTGGATTTGAAGTTCTATAGTAAATATAAGCTAACAATTGATCTTGTCAGTAGTTTGAGTTGCTTGTACTATTTGAACGGTTTCCTGTAATTCATTCATAGTTATAGTAACTGTTGTTTCCAGTAGCACCTAAGGCTTTCTTTTGAGTTCTGTTAAAGTAGTTTCATGCATTTTGATTTTTAGCAATGGCTCTTTGGAAAGCAATTTCAGTACCGTCTAAGAAAGTATTTTCAACTTCTAAAGTTGTACCATTTCAGAACAAGAATGATGAAACTCCTGATTGTTCTTTCAGAATTCATAAGAAAATAGTGCTTAATCTAAATATAGCTTTATATTCCGGATTATTTTTGTAGTTATTAAAGTCATATCTACGATTTAAATCATGTGCATTCTTAATCATTGCATCAAACAGTGGCTCATAAATTGAAGCAATAAACTGCTTGAATTCAGAAATTAAATCAAAGATATTAACATCAAAGTCAATTTTAATACCTGATGAACTTTGTGGTTTGTTTTTAAAGTTCAGCAGTGGATCAAGTTGTGCATAAATTCCTGTTAGATTTACGTGATCACTACTGTCAAATAATCTGGTTAAGAAATTAATGAAGTTATTTCCACCAATATTATTAATTAGTTTATTAATAAAATCACGTTTATTAAGCAGTTTGCTTAATGATATAGATTTACCTTTGTTAGCTGAGATAATGCTTAAAATTCCTTCTACAATAGCATTTTTAGCAGCTTGTGAAGGGTTAGCAACGCTTTCAAAGTCAATTGCTTTTAAGTTGGCATAAATATTATTTATAACTTCAGTTAATTCAGGTGAATTTGCAATTGTTTTAAATAGCCCTTTAATAATGTCTGTAAATAACTGTAAGTCTTGATTTTCATTTAAATTAATTCCTATTTCTTTGAATGAATTAATCAAAATACTTGCAAAGCCACGAGTAATATTGTCATTAGTTTGAGTTAAAACGTCAGAAACTCAACCATGAATTAAAGTCTTAATTTGTTCAGTTTTAGGTGATTTAAATATTTCGTTTAATGCTGATAAATAAGATGTTTTAGTATTATAAACCTCACCACGATCTATTAAATCAGTTAAAACAATTGATAATAATTCTTTTAACTTATCATTTCTTAGAGCAGTAATTAATGCTTGATTAACTGTGTTTTTGTCTATCTTATCACCAAATAAAATATTTGAAACATTTAATTCATTAATGATGTTTTGAATTTTGTTAGATTGACCTAAAACAGCATTTACCATGTCTAAAAAGGCATTGTTAATAATATCTTTATTACCAGTAACTGCTGGATCAACAAGCAGTTTTTTAACCATGTTGTAATCAGATAAATTCAGTCCACTTAAAATTGATGAACCAATATTGCTGATAAATTGATTAATGTCATTTGATTGACTTAAAGTATTTAATAAGTTAGTTATTAATGTATCAATTATTCCAACTCTATCTAAAACATTGGCAAACTCATTTTTAAATAACTCGATAAATTTGTTAATTTTATCTGTCTTAGAAATTTCTAAAAATTCAATTAAACTATCAACAACATTTAATGCAACCTCTTTACCATTTTCAGATTTCAGAGCGTTAATTAAAATTTCTTTTAAAGCATTCTTTAAGTCATTTTTGTTTGAATTAACGTTTAAATAAACCCTTAGTAATGAAGCGATATCATTTGCATTGTTTAATCTTCCAGGATTATTTAAGAAGTAATTAAAGAATGGATCAATAATTTTCTTAATGTTGTCATGAGATGCAATTGAATTAATAAATTCACTGAATTTTTCTTTTGATTTAAAGAACTTATTAACATAGGTTAAAGCTGAGCCAGAAATACCATCGTATATTAGATTTCCAACATTTGTTTGATCTAAAACGTATTTACTAATATTAGCTATAAATGTTAATACATTTTGTTTTTGATCACTTGATGCAATGTAATTTACGTTGTCTCTAATTACATTTAATAGTTTATTTTGAAAATCTGAAGCTTTTGTTAATTCAATGAATTTATCTTTAACAGAAGTTAGTAAGTTGGCAACATTAAGGTTAATTCCGTTTGCCTTAATACTGTTTACTAAAATGTCTATAGCAAAGTCTACAAAGTTAAAGTTTTCATTTAAACTATCAGCAAAAACTGTTAGTCATTTTAAAAACTCTTGTGGGTCAGTAATTCCGTTTAGTAATTGGTTTAAGTTGTTGTCAACTAAAACTTTGTGAACAATTTTTGAAGCTATAGTTTTGAATAAATCATTCTTTAGTAAGTTGCTTACTAAAGTTTTTAATTCTGCTGTTCAAGAGTTTTCTTGAGCACTATTTTTAAACAATAAGGTAATTAGTTCTTCTAAACTGTTTGGTTGCTTAAACTCTTGTCAATTTGTTAACACTAAATCAAATAATTTTATTATTAAATTCTTTGAAGCATCATCATTTAATACTGCTTTAAATGTATCTGTTATTTCTTGTTTAGTAATTGAATAAGGGCTTAAAGTGCTTTCGAGTTTACTAAATTCAACTAATTTAGTAATAAATGTGTCATTTGTTTTAACGCTATCAACAAATGATGCAATTAATTTTAAAACAGTTTCTTTATTGTCTGGGAAAGCATGAAGGTGTTCAAAAGCCTTCTTGATTAAATTGTAGTCATTGAAGTTAATTAAACCATTAAGTTTTTCAACAAATTTAGGCACAAAATTAGTAATTGAATTTGTTTCAGTAATTGAATTAATAACACTATCAATTAATTGATCATATAAGTTCGTTGCCTTTAAATATGGGACTAAATTAGCCAACAAGTCTTTTGTTAATTTAGTTCTATTAACTGAATTTATGTTTAAGTTATTTTGTTGTAGATAATAACTTGATAAATCTACCACAACATCAGCAAACTCTTGTGAATTTAAAATGTTTTCAACAAGTGCTTTAATGTCATTTTTATTATTGGTTAAAATACCTGAATTTAAGACAAATTGGTTTATTAACTCAGTAGGGTTATCAATGTTTTCTACTCATTGATTATTGTTAATAAAGTAAGAAATAATTGTTTTAACAATAGCATCTGTCGGTTGTTGTTTTAAAACATATTTAATTAAGTTAACTAAATGCTCTCTTGAAACATATTGATAAATATCATTTGTTTGTGGAGCAAAATTTGCAATTAAATTTAATACTGTATTGAAGTCTGAACTTTGTCTTAAACCACTATATAACTGGCTTAAAAGTTCAATTAAACCTTGTTTATTTTGTTGAATAAAATCAATATTAATTATTTTCTTAATAAAGTCTTTAGGTTTGTTTGTAACAACATCTGCTAGCACTTTGCTAAATTCTGTTGAAATTTGTTTCAAGCAATTAATTAATTCTTGATCGTTAGTTTTTTGACTGGCTTCAATTAAACCGTTAAACAATGTATCAATTAAAGGATCGACTAAACCAATTGAATCCACGATTGGTTTTAAATTATCTGCTAAAGCATTAATTGTGTTTTGAATTGAAGTTTCATTAGTTGAAACGTTGTATTTGCTTAACGTTTTGTTTATTAAACTCTTGATTAAGTTTTTAGTTGACTGATGAGTTAATAAGTCATTAACTAATGCTTTTGTGCTTGTTTTTAAGTTGTTTAAGTCTAGTATTTCAAATAGTTTTTTAACAATGTCAGCATATGAATTTACATTGTTAAATTCATTTAATCTATTTAAAGCTTGTTTGATTGTTTCAACAAAAATAGCTTTAAAGTTTGAATTTCCTAATAAATAAGCCCCGAAAGCTTTAACATCATCTAAATTAACAAATTGTCCTAGTTGATCTTTAAAATCGTTTGGTAGTTTATCTAAAATTTCATTTACTAATTGTTCAGGTGATAAAGTTTCAAAAACATTTTTAATAATTTGTAAAATGTCGTTCTTATTACTTGTGAATAAAGGAGATTGAATTAATTCTTTGAATAATGCAACAACTTTTGTTTCCAGCTGTTGACCGTCGCCTGCTTTTGCTTTTAAAGCATTGCCAAGACTGTTAAAAATAGCATTAATATCAAGCTCTATACCTGATGTTTTTAAGTAATTTAAAACAGTAGATACTAATGTATCAGTTACTGAGAAATGTTTGTCAAAAATGTTATATAAGTTAACAATGTTTTCAGCTAAACTGTCAGTATTTGAAATACCTTGGAAGAATTTTGAATAACTTGGATTTGTCAAGAATTGTTTAATAGCGTTTTTAGCAAAATTAACAATGTTTGACTTAGAAATAGCATCTTTTAATAATTTAGATAGCAATGGCGAAATTGTATTAACTAAGTTTTGATCAGATGCTACTAATTTAACTAAATCATTGTAACTATTTGCACTTGCATAATTGCTTGCATTAGTAATTAAATTAGTAACAATTGCATCCACAATTTGACGAGCTTCAGTTGAAGTTGCTAGTTCTACAACGGCGTTTGTAACATCTTGTGGTTGTAAATTAATGGCATTAGCAATGTCATTTGAAGGTAAATTATTTTGAATTAATTTTGTAATTACATCAGTTGTTAGGTATTTTTCAATCGCTTTTTTAGCTAATTTTTGTATTTTTTCATTTTCAACTGTAAATATTTTTGAATTTAATAAAGTCTTAACTAATTTATAGTCAGATAAATTAAATAATGAAGCAAGATTATTTACAAAATGACTAGTTAAACCTTGCAGATTGTTTGAAGCTTGAACTGATTTATCCAATAAATTAAGAGCTTTAGTAATTAATGATTCATTTTGGTCTAAATTAACAATTGCTAAAGCTGTTTTTCTAAGTTCTTGATAGAACTGATTTGAAAATTCAACTTCGATTAATTCATTGTCTTTTAAGGTTTTATTTAATGCCTTTGCTAATAAATTGTCTAATGAACTTTGATTTAAAATATTGCTTAATAAGCTTGATATTTGGTAGTTATTGTTTTTAACAATATTTGAACCTTTTAGAATGGCAAATATTGCTGTTTCGGGGTCGTTAAAGAAATTACGCAATGAATCATTGTCAATTACATAGTCTATTGCACTAGTTAAAATTGGCAATAAGTTTTGATCTTGAATAATTGCTGTAAGGAGTGATTTTAATGCTTGCTTGTCTAAATAAGTATTAAAAACTTCAGCATTAGAACCATCAATTGCTTGAGTGATTAAATTAATTACTGTAGGTGAGTTTAGTTGTGTTTTTAATAATTTATTAATTAAGAATTTGATGTATTCTTTATTGTTTGAATAAATTGGAGAATTTAAAATTTTGTCTACAAGCCCTTGTGGCGAAGCTTCAAATTTTGTTTTCACTAAATTTAAAATAGCTTCTGGTAATTCTTTCAGTTTAGCTAGTAAATCACTGTTATTTGTTTTAGCTTCCTTAAGTTTGTTTGTTGTGAGTTCAATAATTTGTGGATATAACTCAAGTTCTTTTAATAAAGGAATTAAACCAGTAATTACATTATTAATAAAGTTAGGAGTTAAATCATTGTAATAAGCACCTAAATTTTGTTGCAATAATTTAACAATTAGATTTTCAATAGCATTAACACTTCTAGAATCAGCAATAATAGAATCTAAGACAGTAGCTAAGTTTTGTTGAATTGAATCAAAGTTTAAAGCTTTAATTACAATTTGAATTAAGTCGTTAAAGTTATTTACATTTTCCAGATGGTCTAATGAGTCAAAAATTGAATTCAACTGATCTGTAAAAATATTGTTAAATGCTTGATTTTTAAGCAAGAATTGAATTAAATAAACAACATCGCCTTGCGGTGCATAACTTTGAATTTTTGATTGTAATTCAGAAGGTAAAACCGTTTGATATAAATTTGTTAAAAATGTTGAATCAGTAGCTAGTTTGTTGTAAACATTATTAGCCATTGTTTTTAAGTCGGTTTTATGTTTATTTATAAAATTAGCACTTAAAAGTTTGATTAATTTAACAACAGTTGGTTCTAAACTATCACCAGAAAATTTAGCTACAAATTTCTTAGAAAGAATGGCTAAAATATCAGTTAATTCAGTGTAATTCCCATCGTCAGCAAACTCTTCTAGTGCTGAAAAAGCGATATCAAATAAATTAAATTCATTATCTGATGAAATTAGTAAATCAAATAAATCGCTTAATAAAGCTTCTTTGTTTGTTGTATTTTCAAAGATTCAAGCATAATCAGCATTAGCAATTACAAATTTTTGTACTAGTTTTAATAAAACTGTTTTAACAACATTATTTTGTTTTAAGTTGTTAAATGTAGTTTTTAAAGGTTGTTTAATTGATTGTAAGAATTGTTGATTTTTAAGTATTTTTTTAATTAAGTCAGTGTATGAATCAGATGATTTAACTAACTCGTTGTTGTCCAGTAATAAACTTAAAACACTGTCTAAAATAGTGTTAAATTCACTTGAATTGATAATTGCATTAACTAAGCTAACAAAATCGGCTTTTTCAAATCCTAATTGAGCTCAATCAATTGAAATATTTAATGATTCAAATATTTCATTTCATTTGTTATTTGCTTTTAATTGATTTACTAAATCTAAAATAAATGATTTAAATCCATCACGAGCATCAGGAGTTAGTTCTAATCTAAATACTTGTTTAACAAAATCAAAATTAGACAGATTTAATCATTCTAAGATTTTGCTTGGAAGTTCTGATTTTAAAGAACTGACAGTTAAATTATTAGAATTAAAATAATCAAATAAATTGTTTATTAAATTATGTACAACAGATGATTTGGAAACATTGGATAAAAGTTGTGAATAGACAGTTTCTAAAGCTCTTTCATATTCGTTATTAAATGTTAAATTGTTGTTAGTATAAATTGCTTTAGTTGCTTTAACTAAAGTTTTTTCTAACCTTAAATCAGATAGAAGTTCCAAAACAACAGGTTTAACATTGTTGATTAACAAGTCTTTGAAATCATTGTTTGTAATTAAATGATTAATAAAGTTTTCTAAATTGTCTAAATCATTAAATCAAGATGGATTATTGAATAGAATTTCCACTAGCTGATTTAAAATACGGTCGAAATAGTTGCTTGGAATAACTAAATTAATTAAGTTTTCTATTTCTGCCTTGTCAACATATTTAGAAATAGTTTCTGAATCAAATATGGAAACTAAAATCTTTTTAATCAACGGTTTTAAGTTATTGTCTTGATTTAAATTGTCAATAACTTTTAAAATAATTTGTTTAATTAAGTCAGAATTTTGTTGTACAAAATCTCTGCCTAAGATTTTCTTAATAAATCCAAGCTGATTATTATCTAGTTTCTGTGCAAAAACTTCAGAAATTTTTGAACCAATTTTTGATAACTCAACCAGTGGTAATTGAGCTGTTTTGGCAGTTTCTATTATTTCACCAATTTTGTTAATAATAGGATCAATTAGTTCAAGTTCATTTAATAAATATTTAATTTCTGCTAATAAACTATTTATGAAATTTGTTCTAACTAAATCACTCGTACCAATGTTATTTCTGTTCATTCAGCTTAGAAGTAATGATTTAATAACATTATTGTTTAGTTCTGGGTCCAATAAATCATTAATTAAGTTTTTAATCGGTTGTTTTAAACTTTCAAAATCTAAAACAGTTAATAATTTTTGAATTAACTGATTTACATTGTTTAAACCCTTAAATTCAGATAAGTTATTTAAAAGTCTTTCAACAAGTGAATTGACAATTTGTTTTGTATTTTGATTTGTAATTAATGAAACAACTAAATCTTTTATTTCTTGTTGTGAAATTATTGAGTTTAATTCAGGAATTTTGTTAAGTCCTAAAAGCGAAACTACAGCTGAAGATAGATTTAGATTGTCGAAATTATCTAAAACATTTTTAATTAATTGTTTAATGAACTCTGAATTATTTTGTAATACATTAGTATCAATTAATAAATCAAGTAATTTAAATAATGGCTGTTGTTCTTGACTGGCTTCATTAGTGTTTAGTCCTGATAATAATTCATTTAATGTGTCATTAAATGTTTGTGGCAGAACTTGACCTAAGTCAATGTTGGATTCAACATTAACATTTTCAATGAAACTTTTAATGAAATTAGATACAAAGTCATTTAAAGTTTGATTTTGAGAAGTGGTTAAGTTTGTTAATAAATCAGTTGTGAAATTATCAGATTGTTGTCTAGTTAAATTGTTTGTTAAGTTTTTAGATTCTAGAATTTGTCATAAAGTATTTTTTAAAGTGTTTTGCACTTCTGTATTCTTTAAAATTTCTCAAACAAAAGTAGTTAAATTTTCAGAAACTGAGTTAACTAAATTTGAATCTTTAAAGAATGTTTTAAGTAAATCAGCATATGAATTTAATTGGGTAAATGATTCGGAATGATTAACAAATGAATCAACAAAAGCATTGATTATTTTGAAAATTCTGGGTTTTCTATAACTTGTTTTAAAACTTCAGTTATTGAATCTCTAGAAACTCCAAGATCTCTTAGTGGTGGATAAATAAATGAAGTAGCTAAATTAGCTAAAACATCTGATTTTTGGGTAAATAAGTTAGTTAAAACAGTATTTAAAGCATCAATTAATTTAGGTTTGTCATGGTTCACTAAATCACTTTTAGCAATAGCCCCTACTAGTTTTAAAATATTACTTTCATTGAAGAAACTTTCTGTCAGACTTGAAAGAACTTTATCTAAAGTTAATTCATTGTTATTTTGTAATTCAGTTAATTTGTTTTGTAAGTTATCAAAAGCGTCTTGAATAATGTTGGTTTTACCAAGTTCATTCGCTAAAGAAACATACCCGTGTAATCCATTATTAGCAGAATCTAGAATTATATTTTTTAATTTAGATTCAGGGTCAATTTCCTGATAAAATGGCATTTCAAAAATGTATTGTAAAACATCTTTGACTAAGAAATCAATTATGCCTGAAAGACCAATTAAGCGCTTACCAAAATTAGATATGTTTCTTAATGTGTTTACTTCTGTTTCATATTTAGATAAGTTATTTAAATAATCAGAAGTTGAATTGCCAAATAATTCAGCATCACTTACTGCCTTTTCGATTTGATATTCAAGTGCTTTATCAGAATTTAAATAATCTTGTGTTAAATCATAATTTTGAGAATACTTTGTTAAATTAATGCTTGGATTTGTAATTTTAAATAAATATCCATAGCCATTTTTTTGTATCCAAATGTATTAGGGTGGATATCAAAAAAGATATTGCTTAGTAGGTTGCTGTTTTGCTCTCAGTAAGGCACGTTATAAGCATTAACTGAATTTAAAGAACCGTCTATTTCTGCTGCAGTTTCAAAGACAGCTTTGTTAATAATACTTAATATTTCTTCAGTAGGTTTTAAATTAATATCAATTCCACCAAGTAAGTCTTTAAAATAATTGTCAATTATTTGCTTCAAGCCGTTTAAAGCATTGGATATGCGATAAGGTTAATATTAGCATTGGGTGCTAATTGTTGTAAAGCTTTAACAAATGTTGTGTATCTGACTTTGATTTCTGGAATTGTTTTGTTAATAACATTATTAACAAAAGTTAAAAGCAATGAATAATCAGGATTCTTAGATTGAAGATTTCAACTAATTGCAGAATATCTTCTTGTGCTAATGATCTGAATAATAAGTAAATAAAATCATTACCACTTAGTGAAACAGTCACTAGATTTGCATCTGCTAAGCGAGATTTAATATCATTAGCTAAAGCAGTTGGTTCAGAACCAAAAACTTGATTTAAGCTTTCAAATTCTGGTAATTCATTTTCTCTACCTTGAAAATCAATGCCTAGTAATTTAATTCAGTCAACTAATCTAGAAGCAGTTGAAGCAAAGTTTTTAAACTTTGTCACTCTATTGTTAGTATTCAATAGCCTTGCTAAAAAAGCAGGATAAGATAAACCTGTAATTTCACCATTTTCATTTAATTCACCTTGATAGTCTTTAGGTAAAGAACCATCAAAACCTGCTGCTATAGAATCTCCTAAAGCAACATATTTAATAGACTGATTAGCTCTAATGAATTTGGCAGCAACTTTTCTTGATTTTCTTTGAATTTCTAAGTAATCTGTAGGATTTTTAATTTCATCATGAGTTATATTATCTTCACCAGATTTAGATTTTTCATCTTGAGATGGTTTGACAATTTTGATGATTGCATTTTTATCACTGTTAGGATCACTTGGATTAAGTTCGTTAAAATCTTTTCTTTCTAAAGATTTATCTGATCCAGGAGCTTTACATGATGCTAAAAAAGCACTTGCTCCAGTGAATGCAAATAAACCCATTAGTAAAAAACTTTTTTTCATCTTTTCCTCCCATACTTATTGCAAGGCAATAGTATAAAAATAAGATTATTTATAATTTTACTATTTTAAATAAAAAATTTTAATTTTCATTAAACCTGAAAAAAAGCAAAAAGTTGATTTTTATGTAATTTTTCAATGTTTTTTACACTTTTTGCATTTTTTAACTCGTAATGTAGAACAAAAACATATATTAATTTGGCAAATATTAATCTTTTTAAGTGCTAAAATGCATCAAAAAACATTAGGTTTTAGACCTAATGTTTGTATTTTTTAAGCTAATTTAATTGTGAATGTGTATTCTTTGTCTGAAAGTTCTACAGCATTTTTTCAATTATTTGCTAAACCATCGCCATCATATTTATACACTTTAGCAGTTAATGAAATGGTTTTTGATTCAGCATCATATTCTACTTTTGCATTAGTAATGGGGTTACCGCCTTTAATATTTTTTATTGACTCAACAGATTTATCAACTGTTATAAAATAACCATTCATAATTTCGCTAATTTCTGCAAAAACAATAGAATCTATTTTCTTTTTGCCTTCTTTAGTAGCAACTGTTCTAAGTTTACCAATATCTTTTTTACTTCTAGCAACATGAACTAAAGAACTTTTATCAGTAGGTACTTTGTAATATTTTGAATTTGGTTTTATAAATTCTTCAATTTTTTCCACAGTTACACTATCAAGTTTTTTAAAAACTTTTGATAGATCAATTGATTCCATAAATTTATCAACAGAATTAACTTTTTCAGCTGGAGTTGATGAACTTTCTTGTGGTTGATCGCCTTGTGGTTGTTCTGTAGCAACACTATTTTCGCGTGTATCTGTTGATGTATTTGTGTCAGTAGTAGAAGGAGAGGTATTTTCTGGTAAAGTGGTTGTTGATGGTTCTACTTGTCCCCTTGTTTCTGCAGGACTATCAGAAACTTGTTTTTCAGGAGATGGAGTTGATTCTGTAGCACCTGTTGCACCAGAACTATTTGGAGTTTCTGAATTTGTTTTTGCTTCCTCTGTTGATGTATCAGCGGTTTCAGCAGCCTTAGGAGAAGTTGCTGTTTCAGAACTTTCAGAAGTAACTACAGCAGGTTTAGGAGCGCTGGTATCAGAAGAAGGTGATTCTTTTTCTGTTTGTGAATTATTTGAATTACTTTCTGTTGAAGAACTTGGTTGATCTGCTTGAGCTTTTTCCTCTGTACCACCAGTTTGTGGTGTCGATAATGGTGTAGTGGTAGGCTGTGCGTTTTCTTTTAATGTACCTTCATTAGCTACAGGAGCTGTAGCAAAAGTGAAAGTTTGTTCATGAACATCTTGCCCAGAAAAACTTGTTTTGAATTTAATTGTAATTGTTCTTGCTTCTTTATTAAATGCACCTTCAAAATATTTATTGTTCGAAGAAGCTTTTGCATCTAAAGTAGATAAGATTTTTGATAAATCTAAACCTTCCTTGATTGTTATAACAATGTTATCAACATCATTTCCACCAGAAGCAATTCCAAATCCGTCAATTGTGTTTTTGCTTGATTTATATAGTTGAATCAGTCCACCGGCTTTTTTTTGCTTTTTATCATAAGCTTCTTTTTTCTTAACTATTGAATCAAATTTAGTTGCACCATCATATTGTTTATTGCCTTTTGTAACTTTAGCAAACACAAATGGTTGCTTATATTCTTCAGCATTAGCAGGTGCGACTTCATTATTATCTGAAGTTCCTGTTGACGGTCTAGAAGAAGGTGTAGTAGGTTGATCTGTATCTTTAGGTACATACGAATCTAATTTTTGAGAGAAAGTAGCTGTTTTTTGTTCTGTTGCTAAGTCTTTTAAGATTGCGCTTTTCTTACCTAAATAAATATTTCCAGGTACTTTTTCGGTTGAAATAGAAACTGTATAAATTAAAGCAATTGGGCCAGGTTGTTCTGAATTTTTAATTTTTGTTCTAATTAATTTAACATCAGTAACTGTTGCTTTAATATCTTGTAGGAATGTGCTTGGAAGTTCCATTGAATAGTCGTTAGCCTGTGTTTTAAGTGTGTTTGATTTTAAAACTAATGATTTAGTTAAAATATCTGTTGTGATTTCGCTAAACGCAACATCATTCATTGATGTTTTACTTAGTTGTGAAAGAATTTTTTCATCGCTTACTGAAATGATATCTCTTAAATTAAATAATTCAACATATCCAGCAGGAGCAATGTCTAGTTTAGGTAATTGATCAAAAACGAATGAACTTCTTCTAACATCACCATGATCTGTATTGGGTTTATGTTTGAATTTTCTAAATCCATTTTTTTCACCTTTTAAGGCAACAAACGGTTTTAATCATACTTTACCGTTTTTAACATCAGTATCTACAGCAACAACACCAACATCAAAACGATCATCCATTCCTAAAACTCTTACAGCCTTTGCTAAACTTTCTTCTGAGTAATTACCATTTAAGACTTTAGCTGCTTTCGAAGTATATCTCGGATCTTTACTTTCAGCAATTTCCAGTTTACTTTTGTTGTTTAATTCAACTGTTAAATTATTGACTGCTGTTTCTAAAATTTCTTCAACTTTTTGCTTAGTTAAATAACCTTCAATTTCATAAGTTTTAGTAACTTCTTTTTTGATTTGAGGGAATTCTTTTTGTCTTATAATAAATTTCTTTTGAACTTTAATTTTTCCAGCATCAATTGATTCTTGAGCTTTAGTTGCTGTTTGTTCATCACTCGAACTTTTTGCCTGTGTAACTAAATCGACAACAATTGGTTCTTCGTTCGAAATAACTTCAACTAATTCATCACTTAATTGAATGCTTGGAGAAACCAAATCCGAAGCATCACTGCTATAAACAGTTTTTGTTCCGCTAATTTCAGGTTTTAATTCAGGTTTAAGTGAATCCACATTTAATGCTGAATATGAATCGCTTTCAATTTGATTTTTAACTAAAAGTAATTTGTCAAATTTAGCAATATTAGTATCAACTAATTTTGACAACTCTTTTAATTTAGCTTCATTTTCCTTAGCTTGTTGACTTAAGTTAACAAGTTCTGTTTTTTTAGAAACTAAAGCATTTTTATAATCAGGAATTGTTTCTAAATTAGTTTTAATATAAGCATCAAGTTTTGCAATTTTGTCATTGAATTCAACTTGTGCTTGTTTTAATGAAGAATTGACAGTCACCGATTCTTTGTCGGCCTGCCCACTCTTTTGTTTGGTTTCGTTACATGATGCAGCAATACCAAAAAGCGAAATGCTTGATAAAGCTGATAAACCAAGTAAAATTATTTTCTTAAATTTCATATTATTCTCTCATTTCTGAAATCACAAATTAGAATTGTGTTTCGCACTTTCTATTTTGATTGTATAAATAAAAAAATCGTAAAATTTTAAAAAAACATTAATTTATGAAACTGTTTTTTTGCTTAGCAAATCAAACTGCAAAAAATAATTCAAAATTCCACAATCAATAATAACTGCATGCAAAAAGATATTTTTTCCATATTTTTTGGAAATATATTTTTGGAAATATAAAGAAAGTTAGAAAATTTATACATATTTAATTAATAAAACTAATTTGTTGAAACAAAACAATTTTTATTAAAATCCAAAACGATCTGTTATAATATTTAAGCCATTGGAACAGTAACCCACTAACTTGGTCAGGACAGAAATGTAGCATCCACATGAGGAAGTATTGTGTTCAGTGGTCTTTTTTTGAAAAAAATACTTTGCTTTTTAAAAAGTCAATGTAAAATATTTATGTGTGGTCGCGTAGCTCAGCAGGATAGAGCACGAGCCTTCTAAGCTTGTGGTCAGAGGTTCGAATCCTCTCGTGATCGCCATTTTTTTATGCCTTTTTTGATAAAAAATGGCACTTAAAACAAATTCAAAATATGCAATTTGATACAAAAACAGCTGATTTACTCAATAGAATCAGCTGTTTTTGTATCTTGTCGTTTAATCAATTTATGTCATAAAAATAGTATATAATTTAAAAATTAACAACAAGAAAGGAGTTAAAAATGTTGAAATTATTTAAAATTTTGCCTAAAAATGTTAAACATATGTTTCTACTTGGTGTTATTATCATTATTTTAAACGTTGCTTTAACTATGATTTTACCAGTGTTATTAAACCAATTTTTACCATTAATGATTTCAAATGGAACTAAAGCAAATGGTTTATATGAAATTGAAATTTTTAACACAACAATGCTAAGTGGCAGTTGAAATAAAGTCTTTTATTCTTTATTAACTTGTGTTCTTTTAATTTTATTTTTTGCGGTTTTAACCTCATTTTTAGGTATTTTAATTATTGTTTGAGCTGGTGAAAAAGCTTCGAACTTCTATCGTGATGCTTTATTTAAAAAATATCAAAAACTTAGTTTGAAAGACATTTCGCAACTAAGCACTGAGAGCTTAATCACAAGAATTAATGATGATGTCGCAGTCTTTTGAGATTTTTTAGTTGGAGCTTCAACTGCATTAATTAGAGCGCCTTTATTCATTATTGTGGGATTAATTTTTGCGTTTCTAACTGATTTAAGTTTTACAGTAGCAATTATTGCTGTAATTCCACTTTTAGTGTTTATTATGGGGTTTATTTTTATTAAAGCCCATCCATTAATTCAAAAAAACCGTAAGAATCTAGATTTAATTACTAAAGAGGCTGATGAATCAATTAACGGAGCTAGATTTATCAAAGCCAACAACTTACAAGAAAAACAATTATCAAAGTTCAGTTTTGCTAACCAAAACTGATTAAAAAATGAAAAGAAAATTTTTGGTTACTTTGTAATTGGTGCGCCTTGTTTCTTTATGATAGTTAACTTAATTGTTGTTTTCATTTATGCAATGGGTTATGGACAATTATCAGAAAATATTCAAAGCAACGCACAATTAATCGCAAAATTAAATGTTTTCATTGAATTTGAGTTTTTAATCGGATTAGGAATTCTGATGTTTTCAATGTTTTTAGGTTCATTTTTCAGAGGAAAAATTAGTGCCGGAAGAATTGTTGAAGTTTTAGAACACCCTTATGATGATTTGTTTGTTAAAGAAGGTCAAACTATTACAGAAAATGATGCAAATGACGCCACATCATACTCAGTTGAATTTAAAAATGTAAATTATAAATATTTTAATTCTTCAGAAGATTATTCAATTAAAGATATCAATTTCAAAATTGAAGGTAAACAGACTTTAGGTATTATTGGACCAACAGGTTCAGGTAAAAGTACAATTGCTAATTTACTTGTTAATAATATGAAATACACTGAAGGTAATATTTTAATTAACGGCAAAGAAGTTAATCAACTTAATACACAAAACTTACATAAAAATGTTGCTATTGTGTATCAAGAAGCACTTTTATATAGCGGAACTATTAAATCAAACATTTTATTTGCAAATCCTAAAGCATCAAATCAAGATGTTGAAAAAGCACTAAAAGCTTCGTGTGCTTATGACTTTGTTAAAACATTTTCTGATCGTTTAGATCACCCTGTTGTTCAAGGTGGAAAAAACTTATCAGGTGGACAAAAACAACGTCTAAGCATCGCTCGTTCATTACTAAATGATCCTAAATTATTAATTTTAGATGACTCCACAAGTGCTTTAGATAACATCACAACAAAGCAATTAATCAAAAATATTAAAAACGATTACGATTGTACAACAATTATAATTTCACAAAAAATTAACTCAATTAAGCACGCAGATAAAATTCTAGTCATGGTTAATGGTGAAATTCTAGCTCAAGGAACTCACCAAGAACTATTAAAAACTTGCCAATGATATGCAGACATTAACCACAATCAATTAGAACAATAAGGAGCAAAATGAAACAAACAAATCAAGACAAAATTTCAATTTGAGCAACCTTTAAAGTCTTAATGTCATATGTCGTGCAAGAAAAGAAATATTTAATTTTAGGAATTATTTTCTCGGTATTAAATTGTTTATTTTATGTTGCTGGGAGCTTTTTAATCGGACAAATAGTTGTTAAATTTTTCCAACCTTATACTGGTGAAAATGCTTTACCAATCAGTCAATTTAACAACGTGTCATTTGCTGTTTGATTAGTATCACTAACAGTTTTATTCCTACTGTATGGACTTTTTAGATACCTTGAACAAAAATTCTTTGTTCAAGTAGCATTTAATGCAGCTGCTAGATTAAGACAACAATTGATTGAAAAAATATTTAAACTACCAGTTTCGTTTTATGACAATAATAAAACAGGAAACTTAATTTCAGCCTTAATAGTTGACGTAAATAACGTTGCTAATTCACTGTTTCAAATTTTAGGTGAATCAATTAGAAGTATTTTCAATATTATTATTTCGATGCTGTTTTTAATCACAATCTCAGGTCTTTTAAGTTTGATTGTAATTCCTGTTTCGTTATTTATGTTTTTATTAGTATTTTTACTAATTAAAAATCACAACCTTACTTTGTTAGAGTTCAAAATTCATTCGGACAACTTAACGGATTTGTTGAAGAGATGTTAACAAATACCAAAGTAACTAATTCATTTGATAAACAAGATATTATTTTTGAACAACTTCAAACAATTACTTCTAACATTAGAAAAACAGCATACAAAGGTGATGTTATTGCTAAGTCATTTGACACACTTTATTCTCTGATTTCAAACGGAATAATCTTGCTAATTTCAGCCCTTGCAGCATTATTTTTCTTCAAAGGATATAACGCCTTTAGTGTTTTAGGTAATATTACTTTTGATGCTAATAATGTAAATGCAAACTTAATTAATTCAGATGGTTCATTTACGCCAGGTTTAATAGTTATGTTTATTGCTGTTAACTGAAACTTCATGGGGCCGTTTCAAAACTTACTGTCTACAACGTTTTCAGCTCAAGTCGGAATTGCTTCAACATCAAGAATTTTCAAATTAATGCAAGAAAAACTACCAAATACTGATCATGAAACAATTGAGATCAACACCATTAAAGGCGAAATAGAATTTGACCAAGTTTACTTTAAGTACAATGAGCAAGGCTTAGAATATCAACTTAAAGCAGCTTCATTTAAAGCTAAGCCAGGTCAAGTAGTTGCTATTGTCGGCCCAACTGGTGCTGGAAAAACAACAATAATTTCCTTATTAAGTAAATACTATAACTACCAAAAAGGGTCAATTAAAATCGACTCACAAGAATTAAGAAACATTTCAACAAAATCACTACGTGATAATATGACTTTAGTACTTCAAGACTCATTCCTGTTCAATGAAAGTATTTTGGATAATTTAAAACTAATGAATCCAAAAGCAACTAAGGAACAAATTATCGAAGCTTCTAAATTAACCAACGCTCATCACTTTATTATGAACTTGCCAAACGGTTATGACACAATAATTGAAAACAATGGTGCCAATATATCACAAGGACAAAAACAACTTTTATCACTTACAAGAGCTATTTTAAGTAATAAAAGTTTATTAATCCTTGATGAAGCTACTTCAAACATTGATTCAAATACAGAACAAATTGTTCAAAAAGCAATGTTAGAGTTAATGAAAGACAAAACTTCATTTGTTATTGCTCACCGTTTAAGCACAATCAAAAATGCAGATGTTATTTTAGTTGTTGATAATGGTTTAATTATAGAAAGCGGAAACCATGCTTCGCTTTTAGCTAAAAAAGGTTTCTACTATAATTTATACACATCACAATTTGATTTTTAATTTCAAAACTCGCTATCACAAAGCGAGTTTTTTAATTCACAAAATTAACAAAAAATATGAGAAAAACAGGAACGAAAAGATAAATTTGTTTTATCTTAAACGAACCACAAAAATAAACTTTAAAATTAAATTATTAATAAAATAAAAAACAAAACAAAATTAGCGACACAAAATTAAAAAGGCAAGTTTCTTGCCTTCTTTGTTGTCTTATACAACGGAGAATAATGACGAAAAACAAAATTAAAAATTTATTAATTTTGTTATGCACAGCTACTGTAGCTGTGCCTGTTAGTTTATCAGCATCATGCGAAATGCCACGAAAACTATCAATTAACAAAATTAATAAAGATAAAGACAAAAAAGAACCAACTGAAACACCGACCCCAACAGTTGAAAACCCAACACCAGACAAAGGAAAGGTAAAACAACCAGTTTTAGAAGTTCCGAAAACACCAGTTGTTTCATTGCAAGAATTTCTAAAGTCATCAATTTCAAAATTAGCACTGTCAGTGCCTGAAATTGGAAACACAAATGTTTTAGATGTCAACGAAGATCAAATTAATGTTACTTATCCTGAAAATCTAGGTCTAAAAGTAGCGAGAAAAGAAATTATTAAACGTGATTATATCAATGACACTATTACAGTTAATTTAGAACTTTCAAAAAACAATGAAAGAATAATGCATCCTTTTGAAATTTCTGGTTTTGGTAAATCAGCGGTAAAATTTGATGATCTGAAAAGTACATTTAGTGAGAAAGACTTATTTTTTACACCTGATTATTCAAATTATTCAATCAAACAACTACAAAGAATCAACTTTAATAATGATTGAAAATTTAAATATGCTGGAACTAGCGATATAAAAAACGTTCAATATGATGATAGCCAAATGAAAAGATTGAATTTACCACACGATTGATCTATTCATTTTGATTTTTCACCGCACATTTCTAACGAATGAGGAGCATTGGAAGGTGGAAGCGGTTGATATCGTAAAAGTTTCGATGTACCAGAAACTTGAAGAGATAAAGATTTAGCAATTCACTTTGAAGGAGTTTATCGTAATGCTTTCATTTATTTAAATGGAACATTAATAGGTAATTATCCTTCAGGTTATCAACCTTTTACATTTAAACTTAATCCTGATTTAATCAATTATGGTGGAAAAAACATTCTTGCAGTTAAGTCAGATAATCCACAAAATTCATCACGTTGATATTCTGGTTCAGGAATATATAGAGATGTTTTTTTAGAAGCTTACAACAAAGTAAGAATGGTAAGAGATGGTGGAATTGTTATTACAACACCAAAATTAAAAGAACAAAAAGACACCTTGGTTGATACTAATGTAAAATATACTATTCAAAATAATAGTAACCAAGCCACAAACGTAAAAATTAAACAAACTCTTTATGATAAAACAACTAATGAAGTTGTTTATACAAATACATCTGAATCTATTCAATTAGATGCTAATTCAACAAAAATGATGGATTTAAACTTCCAAGTCAATGCACCTAAATTGTGAGATGATATCAACCCTAATCTTTATGTCCTAAAAACAGAAATATTAGATGCTACAAATGATGAATTAATTTCAGAAGAAAATACCAGATTTGGTTATAGATTTTTCGAATGAACAACAAATGATGGATTTTCAATCAACGGTCGTTGAACCAAATTGAAAGGTGTTTCAATGCACCATGATCAAGGGGCTTTAGGTGCTGTTGCATCATTTGATGCAATTTATCGTCAAATGAAGTCGATGAAAGATATGGGTGTAAATGCAATTAGATCAACCCATAATCCAGCAGATTGACAATTGATTGAAATCTGTGAAGACTTAGGTCTATTGTTAATCAATGAAGCATTTGACACATGATATTCAAAAAGTAAAAAACCCCTTGATTACAATTTATTTTTTGAAGAAGTATCAACACATCCTGATGCAAAACAAGGTGATACATGAGCAAAATTTGATATTCAGAGCATGGTAAAACAAAGTATCAATTCACCTGCTATTTTTGCTTGATCAATAGGTAATGAAATCTTTGAAGCTTTAGAGCAAAAAGGTGTAACGACAACTCAAAACTTAGTTAAATGAATTAAAGAAATTGATTCAACTCGTTATGTGACTTGAGGAAATGATAAATATCGCTTTGGAGATTATAGAACAGTAAACGAAGCATCAAGTGCATTAGATGCTGTAGGTTTTAACTATTCAGAAAAAGAAACGGAACGTTATAAAAACAATTATCCAAATTGAAGAATTTATGGTTCTGAAACTTCATCAGCACTAAGATCAAGAGGAGTTTACTTCAGACCTGATTTATATGATAATGGTTCAGAATCAAACTCAGTCTATGGGAAACAATTATCTGACTATGGAAACAACAGGGTTGGATGAGGAAAAACTGCAACCGATTCATGAGTGTTTGATAGAGATCACAAATATTATGCTGGACAATTTATTTGAACCGGATGAGACTATATTGGTGAACCAACACCATGAAACCAAAGAGGTGGTGCTGATAATCCAAAAAGTTCATACTTCGGAATTGTTGATACAGCAGGATTCCCTAAAAATGATTACTATTTATACCAATCTCAATGATTAGATGTTAATAAAAAACCTATGGTTCACATTCTTCCACATTGAACATGAGATCAAAAGAAATACAAAGATTTAATTACTGATTCAAATGGCAATATTGAAGTAAGAGTATTTTCAAATGCTTCTAAAGTGGAATTATTTATAGATGATAAAAGTTTAGGTGAAAAAGAATTTGTTGAAAAAACAACTAACTATGGTTATAAATATCAAGAAGGTGCTAATTCTAAAGAGTTATATTTAAAATGGCAAGTTAAATATAAACCAGGAACTTTAAAGGCTGTAGCAAAAGATAAATCAGGCAACATTATTGCAACTGATATTATAAAAAGTGCAAAAACACCAGTTAAAGTTAAGTTAATTCCTGAAAAAACAGTAATTAAAGCTGATGGAAAATCACTAAGCTATATTCAAGTCATTACACAAGACGTTGATGGAGTGGAATATCCATGATCAAACAACTTAATCCACTTTGATATTAAAGGCGCTGGACGTATAGTTGGTGTTGATAATGGAGATGCAAATTCACGCGAAAGATATAAAGAACAAGAAAATGGTAAATGACAAAGAAAACTGTTTAGTGGTAAAGCAATTGTTATTATTGAATCAAATTTAACTGAAGGTCCAATTACAATTTCAGCTTCATCAAGTGGGTTGCAATCTGATCAAACAACAATTTATTCAATTAAGAACATCAATCCAGATTCTAAAAACATCAAATATGTTCAACTTGAAAATTACAATGGATTTACTAACTCTGAATTAAATCTACCAACAGAAATTACAGTGATTTTAGAAAATGGTACAGAAGCTAAAAAAACTATTACTTGAAACACTGAAAATGTTAATTTGGCGCAAGCTGGAGAATATCAAATTTCATTTAGTTTAGATAATAAAACTTATAAAACTTTATTATCACTGAAAGACTTTGGATCATCATTTAAAGTTCCTGATTATTTCTTTACAGTTTCTGAACAACAATTAAACAATGAAACTGAACTTAACAGTTTATTACCAACTCATGTTAATGCAACTGACGGAATTAATGCCGAATTCCTAGAAAGCGCTTGAGAAACAACTTACAGGATTTTAAACAACAACAAGAAAGAGGTTTTAGGTAAATTAAAAAAATACCCAGAAATCAAATTTAAAGCAACATTTATCAGCAAACCAAAAGGTTCAATTATTGACCTTAACACAAACACTTTACCAACAGGAACAACAGTTGTTGCATCATATGCAAGTGCTGGAGATCAAGCAAATAATGTTTTAACAAACCACCCAAATCATGATCGCAGATGAACTAACTGAACGCAAAACAATACAGCAACCACACAACAAGATACTTTAACATTTACCTTACCAGCAAAACAATTAATTTCTGCAGTTGGATTTAATTTATTCAAAGATTTAAACACAAATCAAGAAGGGCCTTTAGAGGTGCTTGTTTCAACTTCGGAAGACGGCAATAGTTTTACCGAAGTTTCAAACCAAAACAAAAAAACAGATTTCAAAGCTGAAGAATCAAAAGAACACATAATTAGATTTGATGAAGTAAATACTAAATTTATTAGATTAACAATTAAAAACAGAGAAAAAAACACTAATAATGGTCAAAAGCAATACTGAGTTAATGGTTTATTAAGATTTAGAACATTTAGCAAAACAAATTCATTATTAAAAGAAACCGACAATAAATTAACAAAAATTTATGCTAATGGCAGTTTAATTAATGGGTTTAATCCAGATAAAAATACATACGATATAAAAGTTGAATCAACACAAAGTTGACCTGAATTAACTTTTGCTGTTGATTCATCAACCGGAGCTCAATATTCAGTAGTATCAACAGAAAAAGACAATAAGAAAATTTACACAATCTTTGTTTATGCCGAAGATGGTTCAGTTAATAAATACTTTGTTAACTTAATCAAAGAATATTCAACCATTAAAAGTGTTGATTTAAAATCTTACTTTATCCCAGTAGGAATGGCTCAAAAACCTGAATTAACCATTAATTTAGAAAACGATATTAAATTAGATATTTCTGAAGTATCTAATTTAAGAATTGTTGCTGAAAATAATGAAAAAATAAATCACATCAGTTTTTACAACAATTACCTTTTAGCCCATTCATTAGGTACTGAACGAATTAAGTTCATGTTTGAATATAAAGAAAAAACTTACGAATCTAATTATCAAGATTACAAAGTAATTGAAAACATCTTAAATCCACAAATTTTAAATGTTTCTCCTATTATTCTAAACACTGAAATTAATCAACCGATTGATTTACCTGACAAATTGAATGTTAGATATGACAATGAAGATTTTGACAGAACTTATGATATCTTATGAGAGTATCCAAGTGTCGAATTTGATCAACCAGGAGTTTATTCAATTCACGGAACTTTAGCTTCTAATAATACTGATATTTTTGCCACAATTAATGTTAAAGGCTTATCATATGTAAATGATTTATATTTAAATGCTGTAACTGATTTTAAACCACTTTTACCAACAACAGTCACAGGATTTAATAACTTCAACGAACCAATGGAAGTGGAAGTTGTTTGAGATAGTATTGACTCATTAGATTTTTCACATTCAGGAATAACACATACAGTTAACGGAAAAGTCAAAAATACCGAACTTTCAATAAAAGCCTTTATTACTGTTTCAACAAAACGCGATGAATTTAATATTTCAAAACAAGCCACAGGATTTGATTACCCAGCTGCCTTTTCTGGATTTAGTAATGACAGAAACGGAAACAGAGACTTTGTTGGCAATTTAAACGATGGAATTGATAATAAATGAACTGATTGAAATCCTTCAAAAAGAGTTAATGAAAACTATGTTGGAGTATTATTTGCTCGGGGTGGTTTAATCGGGGCTGAATCATTTAATAATTTAACAATTAAATTTGGTTCAGATAATGCTTCAAATAAACCAAAAGCATATCAAATCCAATATCTAAAAGTAAAACCTACTGAAATACCTTCTGCAGGTCAATTACCTCATTTATTCGAAACAAACTCAATCTTAAACGATGAAAATGCTTGAACAAATGTTGAAATGTTAAACAGCCCTAATATGAATGCTTTAACGCCAGGAATGAGTGAAGATATCACATTTAGATTTAAACCTGTCACAGGTTATGCTATTAGAATTAAAATGACACACCAAGATGGACATGGTGGTTTAGGTATCTTGATTAAAGAATTAACTGTTAACAGCCCTATTCCAAACGTTGCAAGTGACTTTACAGTAAATAGTATTAAGGTTGATAACCAAGCAATAGAAAACTTTGAAACCAATAAGTTTGAATATGACTTGACTTTAAAACAAAGACAATTGCCAGAAATTATGTTTGAAACTAATGGTTCTGTAAAAGTTTCAAAGACTTTAAATGGCAATAAATTAATCTACACTGTTTCATCACAAGACAACTCAAAGGTTCAAAAATACACTTTTAACTTATACTATGGCAATAAAGAAGTCAAATCAATGCTAATTGAACAATTAAAAGAACAACTTCCTAAATTGTTTGCCCTTGATCCGAATAAAAACTTATTACTTTACAGCAGAGGACAAAGTTTAATTAGAGAAATTAACTATATTGTCAATGACATATTTACCCACCAAAATGAATTAAACCTAGTCTTACAAGAAGTAAAAGAAGTTTTACAGTAACAAATAAAATCGCACATTTAGTGCGATTTTATTATGCTAATTTGAAGTTGAATTATTTGAGCCGTCTTTAGTTTGTTTGTCATTTCGTGCTTTATTGATGGCTATCTGTAATTGCAGTGTAGCTGCTTGAAGTTCTGAGATATCTTGCAAATCAGATTTTAATTTTGCTTGGTTATTTGCTTCTGTTAATTCATGTCTAATTTGATTATATTTTTCAGCATTTAATTCAGCAATTTGAGCATCAACAACTTTAATAAGTTCAATCAAAGTATTTCTAGCTTGATTAACTAAATTTCTTTGACTTTCTTTTTCATTTAATATTGCTTGCTTATCACTTTCAGCTTTTAAAATAGCTTGTTCTAAAGTTTCTCTAGCTTGCTGAATTGTTTGAATATCATTTGAATTTAGAAGTTCTTTAACTTGATTATAAGTCGCAATTAAATCAGCTTTAATTTGAGCATATTCATCATCAAGATATTTGGCTATTTGAGCTAATTGACTATCTAATATAGTTTTTAATTCATTTTTTGAAGCTATTAATTCATTTTGTTTTGCAGTTTTTCTTTGATCTATAAAATCTTTGTCTTTTACTGCTTTAGCAATGGCTAATTCAATAGCTTGTCTGGCTTCTTTTAATTGTTGTAAATCATCAGAAGTTTTTACTTTTACCCCATTGTCATAGGCAGTTTCTAATGCGTCTTTAATAAAGTCATAATCTGGATCAGAATATAAATTGATTTGAATATCTTTTGTGGCCAATAAGGTTTTTAATGATGTTTGTAATGTTAATAATTTATTTTGTTTATCCTTATCAACTTCTTGCGATTGACCGCAAGAAGCACTGATACCAATTAATGGCAAGGTAATTGAACTAAAAAAAGCACCAATTCAGAATTTCTTAATTTTGTTCATCTTTTCTCCTGTCATAAAGTGTGAAGGTTAATATTTTCAAACAAAGATACTTATTACAAATTTACTAAATTTTAAGTAGTAAAAATTAAATTAATTTTAATTTTCAAAAAAATTAGATTTTTTTCATTTTTAGTTTAGATCATTGTATCAAAATTTGCTTAATATATCGTTTTTTATATGTGTCAAACAGACAAAATTCTTGTTATTTGACATTGATAAAAAAGTTAATAAAAGATATATGTTTTTCATCAGGATTCTATATAATAGAAAAGCAATATAAGTTATTGCCAAGTGGAAGATATTTTATATCGCTAGACCACAATATCGAAAGGATACCAAAATGGCAAAGAAAGAAATTCAACGTATCGCTAAGTTGCAATTCCCAGCAGGTCAAGCTAAACCAGGTCCAGCTTTAGCTGGTGTTGGTGTTAACATGCCTGAATTTACAAAAGCATTTAACGATGCAACTAGAGATAGAGGGAACGAACCAGTTCCAGTACAAATTACAGTTTACAAAGACAAAACATTCGAATTTAAATTATTCACATCACCAGCTTCATACAAAATTAAACAAGCAGCTAAAATCCAATCAGGTGCTGCAAATGCTAAAACAACAATCGTTGCTACAATTTCAAAAGATCAATTAAGAGAAATTGCAGAATACAAAATGGTTGATTTAAACACAGATGACATTTTTGCTGCTATGGCTACAGTTGCTGGTACAGCAAAACAAATGGGTGTTCTAGTTGAAGGTTATGATGACATTTTCAAAGCTAAAGCCGAAGCTAAAGCAGCTGCAAAAGCGGCAAAAGCTGCAGCAGCTAAGGAAGCAGCTCTAGAAAGTGATTTAGAAGAATTAGTAAACACTAAAGGACACGGAATTGAAGTTAATGTTATCGGAGATGAAAAAGAAGAAGGAGAACAAGAATAATGGCTAAAAGATTATCTAAAAAATTAAAAGCATCACGTGATTCATTTGATAGAACAGTTGCTTACGATTTAGCTGACGCTATTGAACTTGCTAAAAAAACTTCTTACGCAAACTTTGACGCTTCAATCGATTTAGCATTCAACTTAAACCTAGACGTTCGTAAAGCTGATCAACAATTACGTGGAGCAGTTTTATTACCAAACGGAACAGGTAAATCAATCAAAGTTTTAGTTGCTACAAACAATGTTGAAAAACAAAAAGCAGCTAAAGAAGCTGGAGCTGACATCGTTGTTGATGGACAAGCTTTAGAACAAAAAATTAAAGAAGATGATTTTGACTTTGATGTAATGGTAGCTGATCCAGCTATGATGCCTTTATTAGGTAAATATGGTAAAAAACTTGGGCCTAAAGGTTTAATGCCTAACCCTAAAACAGGAACAGTTACTCCTACTCCAGAAAAAGCTGTAGAAGAACTTAAAAAAGGTAAAGCAAACTATCGTACAGATAAAGCGGGTGTTGTTCACTCATTAATCGGTAAGAAAAGTATGTCTACAGAAGCTTTAACACAAAACGCTCAAACTTTAATTAACTTAATTAAGAAATTAAAACCAGCAGCGGTTAAAGGAACATACATGTTAAACTTAACAGTTTCAGCATCTATGGGACCAAGTGTTAAAATTAAAATCGAAAAATAATATAACAAATAACACCACTTTTTAAGTGGTGTTTTTCTACATCTTTTTAGAGTATTAGTATTTGAAAGATGATAAAAAATAACCCTAAAATAGGGTTATTCTTCAATTAATGCTTCAATAGTTAGATTATTCAATTTAGCTCTACCATTTAATTCTTTTAATTCACATAAAACAATTAATTTAGTAGTTTCAATTTGCTGTGATTGAAGCAATTTAACTATTGCATCTACTGTACCACCTGTAGCTAAAACATCATCAATAATAACTGCTTTTAAATTAGGTTTAAGCACGTTTGATTGAATTTCAATTGCATTTTCACCATATTCTAAATCATAGTTTTGAACAATTGTTTTACCAGGCAATTTTCCTTTTTTACGCACCATTACAAATGGCTTGTTAATTGCATAAGCAACAGGTGTGCCAAAAATAAATCCTCTTGCATCAGGAGCAACAATAATATCAGCTTGTGATGCCAAATCAGCCATTTTATCAATCACATGTTTAAAAGCATGTGGATTGGCTAATAATGGGGAAATATCTTTGAAGTTAATTCCTTGTTTAGGGAAGTTGGGTACGTTTTGTATGTAATCTTGTAATTTCATTAGCTAACTCTAACATCTTCGTAGAATTCTAAAACGTCATCTTCTTTAATGTCATTAAAGTTTTTAATGTGAGTACCAAAATCTTTTCCTTTAATAACTTCTTTAGTATCATTTTTATCACGTTTTAAACTGTCAATAATACCTTCATGTAATAATTTTCCACCACGGTATAGCTTAACTTTACAATTTGATTTAGCAACACCTGTGTCCATCATACATCCAGCAATGTTTCCAACTTTTGAGTAGAAGAAAACTTTAATAATATGAGCTTCACCAATTTTTTGTTCTTCATACACTGGTGTTTTTTCACCTTCTAGCATAGATTGACAATCTTCAATAATTTTATAAATAACGTTGTGTGAAATTAAACTTATTTTCTTATTAGTTGCAGTTTCTTTAATGTGTGGATTCACTTTTAAGTTAAAAGCAAAAATAATAGCATTAGAAGCTTCTGCTAATAATAAGTCATTTCCATTAACATCACCTGCTGAAGCTTGAATAACTTTAATAGCAGCTTCATCATTTTCTAAGACATTAATTTGATCTTTAATAGCTTGACTGGTTCCGTATACGTCAGCTTTAACAATAACTTTAATAATTTTCTTACCATTTTCATTACTGTGGTCTTGAGCTTTTCCGTATAGCAACTCTTTTTTATCAGAGTTTAATTTTTCCATTGCTAATTTTTTAGCAAATTTTTCATCATTTAATCCAACAAATTTATCACCAGCATCAGGAGCATAATTAAGTCCTGAAATAATAGCTGGATCACCTGGAGAAACTTTTTCTAACGGTTTACCGTTGGCATCAAACATCATTCTTACACGTCCATATTTAGAACCAGCAACTAAGAAATCACCTTTATATAATGTACCGTTTTCGACAATAATTGTTGAAACAGCACCAATTCCCTTATCTGTTCTTGATTCAATAACTGTTCCAATTGGATAACGGTTAGGGTTTGCCTTTAGTTCTAAGAATTCACTTAAGAATAAAATTGCATCAAATAATTCAGTTAAACCTTCACCTTTAAGCGCTGAACCGTAAACAATTTGTGTATCACCACCATATTCACTAATTAAAACACCATTTTCAGCAAGTTCACCTTTAAGTCTGTCTAAGTCTTTATTAGCACGATCCATTTTGTTAACAAAAACAATTAATGGAACATTAGCAGCTAAAGCATGATTAATAGCTTCTTTTGTTTGTGGCATAACTCCATCATCAGCAGCGACTACTAAAATAACAATATCAGTAACCTTAGCACCACGAGCACGCATTTGAGAGAAGGCTTCATGACCAGGAGTGTCTAAGAAAGTAATTTTCTTTAGCTCTTCTTGTTTAGTGTCTTTGTTCTTAATTTTGTGTACTATTTGATAAGCACCTGTATGTTGTGTAATTCCTGATGACTCAGTAGAAACAATGTTTGAATTACGGATTTTATCAATTAATGTTGTCTTACCGTGATCAACGTGCCCCATAACTGTAATAATAGGACAACGTTCTTTCAAATCATTGGCATCATCAACAAATAAAACTTCGTCTAAAAAGTTTGTAGCATCAATGCTTGTTTCTTTTTTGAAGTCATAGTTGTATCCAATACATAACTCAGCAATTTGTTCTTCATCTAGAATAGTGTTTAAATTGCAAAGTTTACCTTGTAAAAACATTTTCTTAATAATGTCGTTTGGATTAACTTTAATTGCCGTAGCGAAGTCAGCAATTGACATTTTTTGAGTAAAAATAAATACTCCATCAACAACTTCAGTTTTAACTCCTGTTAGTTGTTGTTTAATTTCATTAACGTTTGAAACTCTATTTTTCTTGCTCATGCAATACCTCCTGAAGTTGTTTAAACAACTCTTCGTAAGTTTCTTTTGATATATTCGCTTTAAATGTTCGATTTAAAGCTCTTGATTTACAAATCAATTCTCAATTTTTCGTAGCAGGTATAAAATATGCACCACGACCTTTTTTATCTTTTTGTAAATCTAAGGTAACAGTATTTGTTGATCTAACAAAATCAAATCTAACTAATTGATTAATTGGTACTATTTGATTAGTAGCAATACACTTACGTGTATAATTAATCTCATTCTTCATCTTTAAATTCGTCAAAGTTAATATCTGCATCACCTAAACCGTAATTAGCAAGGTCATTATCAACTTTAAAGTCTTTAATTTGTGTTTTGATTTTTCTAAATTGTTCAATAGCTTTATCTTTTTTAGCTTTTGCTACTTGTTTATCAACTTCTTCTTGTTCTGCTTGGTCGAAGTTTTCATCATCTGAATATTTATCTAAATCATCAACAAAATCATAAACATTTTGACTTAAATCTTCTTTGTATTGATTTAAACTACTTTCAAATAGTGAATCAACTTCATCGTTTTGTAGTTTAGGTTTTTTAGGTGTAGAAACTTTAGCTTTTGGTTTTTCTTGGTTTATTTCATCGAATGCTTCAATTGCTGAATTTTGAATTTCACTAAATAGTAAATCAGTTTCTAAGTCAAATTCAACATCTTTAAATCTTTCACTAGCTTTTGAACGATTTGATCTAGGTGTTGTAGATTTAAAGTAATGTGTTTGTTCAACTTGTGTGTTGTCAAATGACATTCCTTTTTTGGTTGCATCAGTAGCTGATATAACTTCAATTTTTAGTCCTGTTAATTTGCTTGCTAAATCAGTGTTAATTCCTTTTTTACCAATAGCAACTGTTAAAAAGTCATCAGGTGCAATTGCAAAATATTTATCACCTTCTTTAATAACATCAAGAATTTTTGCAGGGGCTAAAGCATTTTTTACATATTCTTCTGGAATGTCTGAATATTTAATAATGTCAATTTTTTCTTTAATTAATTTATTTTTAATATCGTTAATTCTTGATGAATGTTGACCGATAATTGAACCTAATTCATTTTGAATGCTGTCAGAAAGTGCTCTAACAGAAACTTTAGTTCTAAGACCACCACGACGTTTAACGTTAACAATTTCAATTAATCCATTAGCTACTTCAGGAATTTCATTGTTTAAAAGTTCATAAATTTCAAGTGGTGAAATTGTAGTTGCTTCTAAAATACTTAATTTACTTTCTTGATTAATATTTTCAAGATAGATATTAACATAACTTCCGTAGTCTAAGTTTAATTGTTGATTTACTTTATCAGCAGGTAGAAACACAGTTGTTTTATCTTCAAGTTCTAAATTGTATGAACCATTGTTATTTCTTTTTAGAATTTTAGCTATAAATTTTTGATTAATTTTATCTTTGTACTTTTCAATTGTGATTTGTTTTAAAACTTCTTTTCTAGCTTGTTTTCAACCATTGAAAACAGTGCTTTTCATTTTGTCAGTTAAATCATCAATTGTAAATTCGATTTCACAAATATCATCAACTGAAATGTTAGGGTCAATTAATCTAGCATCTGAAAGTTGGATGCTGATGATTTTTTCTGATTCATCAAATGCATCATTTTCAACAACAATACCATTTTTATTAAACATTCTAATAACAGGAATATTTTCTTTAACTCTTGGATCATACACGCTGTCTAATCTTAATTCAATTTCAGCATCTTTATCTAAATCTTTGTTGATTGGCTTTTGAACTTCCTCTGAAAAAGCCACAAGTAAATCTTCCATTTTAAATTCTGATTTACCAATGATTTGCTTTAAAAATTGATAAAATAAATTTTGCTGTTCGATTTTTATGAAATCTACTTCTTGTAATTTTTCTTTCATCATACTCCTATAGTCCAGTGTATTTCTTAATTTCAATTATGTTAGATTTGTCAAATGTAAGTTTTCTAATTCTACCTTTTTGATTTCATTGAACTAAAATTTCTTGCCCTTTATCTTCTAATAAAGTAGCATCAAATTCGCTTTGAAACTCATTGCCAACATTGAATGGTGTAGATAGTTTGATTGATATTTTTTGATTTAAGTTTTCACTTAAATTATTTAAATCCAGATTTAAATCTTGACCTTTTGATATTACTTCAACACCATATTGTTCTAATAAGTTTGGAATTAAGTCTAATTTAGCAATAATCAAGCTTGCTTGAGCTTCGATTTTGTTTAAATCAGTCTCATCTAAAACGACTGAAATAATTTGCCCAAAATCTTTATCTTGCACTAAATTAACGCTTAAAATATTATTAAAATCTTGCTCTAAATAACTTTTGTAATCCATAGAAAACCTCTCAAATGATTAGAAAAAGTTGCGGGTAAGGCAACTTTTCTTTGTTAACTTATATTTATTTTATCACTTTTACACCTATAATCATCAAGTTTTTAAAAAAGTACTTAATTAGGAATAAAGGTATAAAAGTTCATTATTTTCTGGTAAAAATATGAAATTTTTATTAAATCTGTTTGATTAATAACTCAATTTAACTAAGCATATTCATTGCTTGAAGAAGCAGACTTAAAAAATATGAAAAAAGAGCTTGATTTTTCACATTTTGTATTGTTTTTTTATTGTTTTTAAACAATAGAATATTGAAGATTTTATAATATTTTTGCATACGTAAACTGTATGCAACAATTAATTTTAAATTGTGAGGTTATCACGACTGATTTAATTTTGTTTCTGCATGAAACCTAAATAAACAAAATTATCCAATTTAAAATTAAAAATAAATTAATTTATTTATGTATAACGGGCATCGTAAAAGGTGTCTGTTTTTGTTACTTGTTTTAAATAAAAAACCTCATTATGAGGTTTAATCATTCAATATATCACTAATTAAATCAATATCTTCCTGATTTAAATCAGTTTTTTGTTTTAAGTTCTGTATTAGTTCTTTGTTTTTAGAAACGTTTTCATCAAGTTTATTTTTATAGTTTGTGATTGCTAAAAAAGTTTGAATTGCGACTATCAAAGTAATTACAACCGAAATAACAGCCAAAGCTACAAATAAAGCCATTGTTTGCTTAGGAAACTCATTGTATCTAATTGAATATAAGTTTAAAACAATTATTAAAGATGAAATCAAGATTGCCAAAATACTTAAAGAAACAATAATTGCACTACTACTTATTAATTTTTTGTATGCGCTTTGTTTAACTTTATCTATTTTTTGAGCTAATTTATTTGTGTGTTTCATTATGTTTTCCTTTTAAGTCATAAGTTTTAAAGCGATCAAATTCAATTAGATTTAAAGCTCTTTTGTACAGCAAGAACTGAGCGTCCAATTTTTCAAGATCTTTATAAATATAAAGTTTAGATCTATAATAAAGTTTTTCAAACTTTAACAAGTTTCTTTTGGCTTTATAAAATAAATACTTTTTATTGATGACAAAAAATGACAATATTCCTGAAATAAAAGCAATTATGGAATTAACAATAGCTGACAGAATAACAAAGTTCGAGCTAGGTTCATTTAAAAATGTTGTAAAAACATTATTTTCATAATTAACTGTACCAGCTAAAAAAATAATAGCAATAATTCCGTTAAAAAATGTTGCAAGAATAGAAATAGAGTTTAGAAAGTAATATAACCCACCATAAAAATAAGTGTAATTATTAATTGATTTATAAATGTTATCAAAAGCACTTGCTGGTGTGTCTTTGTGACTAAAAAGCATTATTTCTTACCTCCAGATTGAAGTTCTTGTCTGATTATGTCTTTAATAACAAGTTTCTTTTTCTTGCTAATTTCGTTTCATAATGTTTCTAAAACTGTTTCTAATTCTTGATCAGTGATTTGATTAGCTTGGTATTTTAGTTGTAAATAATTAATTGTGTTATAAACTTTTTTGTAAAGTGCATTTTTAGTATTGAAACGATAAATGGCTAAAAACAAGTTTAAAAAGAATGAAAAAATAATAAAAATAGTTAGCAGTAAAATCAATATAAACGACACTGAAATTGAATTATCTTTATTTAAATCCACTAATTTATATAAAGCAACAGAAGCAATTGCTACTGTAGAAATATTTAAGCATGCAATAACTAACGAAACTAAAGAATCTAGGAATCTATATAGTCTTAATTTTTTAGAATCTTGGTTCAATTTTTCTTGCAAATGTTTAATAACTGAGTTCATATGCTTATTTTACTAATTTTATTTTTTGATTGTCTGAATTCTTTATAATTTTTAATATGAATAATAATAAATGAGCTATTTTTAGTGATGTCGATGGAACAATTTATCCATTTCCTGATAAAACTTTATCTGATGTGACTAAAAACAAAATAAGATGATTAAAAACTCAAAACATTCCGTTTGTGCTTAATACCGGAAATCCTCCATTAGCCAAAATTCAGCGTTTAGCTGAACAATTAAATATTCAATATTTATGTTGTTCAAATGGAGCTATGATTTATGATAATTTAGCTAAAAAACCAGTACATATTGAAATTATGGATACTAATGAAGCTTCTAAAGTTTTTCCTTTAGCACTAGAGGCTGGGGTTATTTTGTATTATATGGGAACTGACCAATACTATTTATATGGTAACAATGAACCTTATAGAAAATTCTTAACAGAGTTTAATGAATACAATGACTGAATTGATGATGGAACTATACCAAATGACTTGCATAAAATTGAAGCATATGGGACAGAAGAGCAACTTAAACACTTTTATCAGCTAGTTTTAGATGCAAATTTAAATTTCGAAATCAGTAACGTCTTAAACAAATACATTGAAATTACAAGTGTTGGAATTTCAAAAGGTTCAGCTCTAAAATGAATGTGTCAAAATGTGTTTAATATTGATCCAAAAAATGTTATGGCAATCGGTGATAGTGCAAATGATATTTCAATGTTTAAGCAAACTGATTTTTCATATGTAATGGATAATTCAGATCCTAAAACCAAATCAGTTGCTAAATTTTACACTTCAGATGTTAGACAAAATGGTATTGTAGAAGCGATCGATGATTATTTATACCGTTCTGATTATGATTTATATTTAAAAAATTTAGAACAACAGCAAATTCAAAGACGTAAACAAACTAAAGCACAAAAAGATGCTAAGATGCAATCTTTCAGTGGTAAATTACGTAAAAAAATAAGAAACACAAGTCTAAAAGTAAAATCATTTTTTAGAAAACTGTTCAGAATCAAAAAAGCAAGACAATAAAGTCTTGCTTTTTATACTTTTTTCTGCTTTGAAGTTTTACAATTTTTCAAACCCCTTTTAGTCGTATAAGGGGTTATTACGCCTAAGGCATTAGTTCACTTAACAAAAGTACTGTAAGAAAATAAATGTAAAGGTTCTAAATGGATTGCATAATAGTTTCTTAAACTAATCAAGTTGAAAGTTCCTGTTTTTTCATAATTTTGCATGTTAATTTTATGATAATTATCAACAAACCCTTTTACTTCAGGATTAGTAAATTTATTTGATAACTTTTGTATCTTAGTCTTAGGAGTATAAGTCGCATTTGGGTCGCAAGCAAAGTCACTGCTTTTGACTTTTTCGATCATTCGATAGACTGTTCGAGTCGAACATTTGAATTGTTTCGCTAAGTCTTCGACCGTTTTATGTCCTCCCACACATAAAGCATTTTTGACTATTTGTAACTGGTTTTGTTTTTTATTTTTTAAATATCTTTTTCTATTGTTTACTTTCGTTTTTTTAAGCATTAAATTAATTATATTTACTATTATTTTTAACTTAATTAGATTATTTAAAATTCTGCAAAAATGTGGAAATTTTACACAATTTGATTTTTTTAATTTAAATAAAAGCATTTTTTGGCTATATAAGTAAAAATAAACCCAATTTTAGAGCTTCCAAAAATCATTTAAACAAAATAATATATAATAAATTAAATTAACAGAAAAAGGTTAAAAAATGCAGTGACAAACTATTCTTTATATCGTTTTAAGTAGCGTTTTACTACTAGTGGTTATTTTCTTATTTTTGCTACTTTTAAGAAATATTTACTTTACAAATAAAACCAAGCAAGTTGAAAGAAAAAGAATCGATCTTCAACGTGATGAAACAAAAAATAATGCTAAAATCAAGCAATGTTCAGTTATTAGTGCAAGTGATTCTGCTTACAAAAGTGTTTGCGAACAACTAAACAATATTAAAGATCAACTTGAAAAACAAAGAAATGACTTAAATGAAAAAATCAAAAATTTAAACGAATTAATAACTTCAAGAAATCATTTTAAATTACTTAAACAATTTCATATTTTCAAGCAAGAGATCAAAAAGTATCAAAAAACACTTGCAATATTTGACAATACAGCAAGTGTTTTTGACTCGCAGTGACAAAAAATTGATGATAAAAGTACTACTTACTTAGATATTATTGAAGAGTTTAAGAAAATTTTAAACAAACAAAAACCTTTAATTAAAAACTTATATCCAAAGCTTGAAGAAAAAATCCAAATAACTTCAAGATTTAATAATGATATGGACTCTAAGAAATATAAAGGTAAATTTGACGAAGCACAAAATGTTGCAGATGCTGTTGCAAATGATTTAACAAACCTTTATTATCTTATAACCCAAGCAAGACAATATGAATATTTAATGTATGAATCATTACCGAATAAAATTTTGCAAACCAAAAACGATAAAAACATTGATAAAAACTTTTCTTCAATTTTTGATGAACAATACACTAAACTTCAAAAATTATTAGGCGAATGAGAGAATAAAAAATATTCAGCTCTACAAGGTGAAATCAAAAACTTATTAAATTCATATTTAGAAACTGTTCAAAAAATTAAAATGGGTCAAGAAATCAAAAAACTTAGAGAAAACACTAATGATGTAATATTTGGTTCATTTGTTAAGATTAAGGATTTATACAAAAAAATAAGTTCAGAAATCCCTATAACAAACATAAAAAAAGCCTATAACCTAGTCGAAAACAAATATCAAAAATGACAAGAAAATCGCAAAATTATCAAAATTGTGCCAACAACCCAGGAATATTGAGAATCTGTTTGTGATTTTTACTTTTGATACAACATGGTTCATCTAAATTACAAAATTGAACAAGACACAAGCCAATATTTCAATCAAAGAATTTTCGAAGTTAAACAACTGTATTTAGAAACAATTAGTGATGAATTAATACCAAACGAACAAGTTATTGCAGATTACAAAAATAATTTAAATGATTTATTTAATAATTATTTTAAAAAAGCAAGAAGTTGAAGTAAAGTTCAAGAAGTTTGAGATGATTTTGTTTCTCAACTTAGCTATATAACAATGGCTTTAATTAAAAATAAAGAGTACAAAAATTTATATGACAAATTGAAGTTAATAGTTTCATCAAATCAAGCTTTTTTAAATAAGAACAACAATTTAAACAAATATAAAGACAAATTAAAAATAATAGATTTAAATATTAGAATTACAAACAATTACAAAGATGCTTACTTTGAACTAAAAAAATACTTAAAAAAGGAGAGTTACAATGTTCAATAAAATTTTAATTCGCTATGGTGAATTGGTATTAAAAAAGAAAAACAGAAAGACTTTTATTAACCATTTACAAACTAATATTAAAAACATAACTGGTGAAAATCCTGAAGTTGAATTCGACCGTATGTATTTAACTTATTCAGAACATAATATGAAACAATTAGGTTATGTGTTTGGAATTAGTTCATATTCTCCTGTTGCAGTTGTTGAAAATGATTTAGAAAAGTTCAAAGAAACTGTTTTAAAACTAAAAGATGACAAAGCTAAGACTTTTAAAATTGCATCTAGACGTAATTACAAGAAATTTGAATACACATCCGATCAACTAAATCACTTACTGGGTGGTCATATTTTAAAAAATACAAACTTAAAAGTGGACGTTCATAATCCAGATCAAACATTCTATGTAGAAGTAAGAAATGGAAGAACTTATTTATTTTCTCAATATGTTAAAGGGTTAGGTGGATTACCAGTCGGTTCAAGCGGAAAAGTTTTACATCTTATTTCAGGTGGTTTTGATTCGCCAGTAGCTGCTTTTCAAATGATGAAACGTGGACTAAAGGTTGACTTCTTAACTTTTATTACTCCACCACAAACTGACCAAAGAACAATAGACAAAATCACAGATTTAGTCAAAGTTTTAAGCCGTTATCAAACCACTTCTAACTTACTTATAGCAGACTATTCACACTTAATGAACTATATTTCATTTGTATCAAAAGAAAGTTATAAAATCACTTTGATGAGACGTAGTTTCTACCGTATTGCTGAACAAGTTTGTTTAAAATATAACCAGTTAGCAATTTCAAACGGTGATAACTTAGGTCAAGTTGCTTCTCAGACAATCGAATCACTTTCAACCATTGGATCAGCAACAAATATGCAAATTTTAAGACCTCTTTTAACTTTTGATAAAAATGAAATTATTGATATTGCTAATAAAATTGAAACATATAACATATCAGTTATTCAAGCTAATGAAACTTGTGAACTCTTTGCACCAAAAGAACCAGTGACAAAGCCTTCAATAGCTCAAGCACAAGCTTTAGAACAAGAATTAAATCAAATTCCAGAACTTGAAAAAGAATTAATTGAAAACAAAATTGAACTTGTAAAAGTGAAAGCGTACAGCAATGCTTAATTCCTTATTTATAGTATTTTTAGTAGTCTTAATTTTATTATTAATGATTATTTATAGTGTTTATCGTGGCTTAGTTTTAAAAATGAACATGCCATATAAATACTTAAGTTTTACTTTTCCAACTTTAAAAGATTCAGATTTAATTAAAGAGTATAAAATACCAAAAGAAATCAAAAAGAACTTAACCATTTTTGCAATAGTTAGTTGAGCAATTGATATTATTGCTCTTTTTATGGTTATATCTTTCTTAATTGTTTCGATTACTTTATCTATTGTTTATAAAATAAAATTTACAAACAACAGAACCTTAATTCCATATGTTGCTTTATCTGCGATTTGTTTAATAGCGCTTAGTGTTGAAATATATACTAAAACAGAAATAGCTAAAATATATTGAACTTGATTAAAAAATTCTAAGAAACCAGAAGCTAAAGACTTTGAGCAGTGAGTTAAAAGTAATATTAATTATGACAAAACATTAATTCATTTAAATTGAGACATCTTAAAAATTCAAAAGAATAGTGAGAAAAAAGAAGAAGTTGAATTACAAAAACCTTACGAATTTATTTATTTTTTAAGACGTAAAAATGAATTTAAAACAAAATATGCTTTATATTATTTATTAATAAACCCAGACCAATGTGTAGTTTCAGATTATAAACGTAAAAATTTACTGCTAAAAGAAACGATGTATTTTTCATTTTGACTAAGCATATATAGTTTAGGTAAAACAACAAACTTAAAAGATAAAAATTTTGAAGTTGTTGAAAATTATGTTGAAACTTATTTAGAATCAATTGAAAAAGCTAATCCAGACTTTATTAACAAATGAAAAAATCAAAACAAAGATATTAAAAACAATCAGTCATAACTGATTGTTTTATTACCTAAGGAGATAAATGGAAACAAAAAATAAACCGAAAGTTTCGATTTGAACTTTAGTTCTTTTTATATTAAAAGTTTCATTCATTGGTTTTGGTGGCGGTAATGCTTTAATGCCAGTAATTTACAAAGAAGCAGTTGTTAACAAAAAATGATTTAGTGATGATGAATTTGACGATATTGTTATTGTCACAAATATGCTCCCAGGAGCTTCAGTCATTCAAACCATCTCATATATTTGTATTCATTTAAAAGGCAAGCTTTTAGGAACTGTTATTACACTATTAGCCATTTTGCCGCATGTTTTATTTGCTTTTGTATTATTGGTTGTTTTAACAAAGTTTGTACCAAAAGAATATTTAAAAATAATATCTACAGGTGTTTTAGTTTCAATTATTGCTTTCTTAATTGAATTTGGAATTAGATATATTAAACAATCTCATAAAGGGTTAAAAACTCCCTTATGAATAATTATTTTTACCTTCACATTTGCTTTTTGTACTTTTGTGCCATCGCCTGCAAACTTGCCAGTTATTGCAATAGTTTCAGTGATTGGAATATATAGTTTGCTTTATATTTTTATCAACCACAAGTATAAAAATAAAACCAAACCAAAGTGATTTAACATCAAAAAAGAAAGCTCTAAGGAGACTAAATAATGTTATTTTTAGGATTCTTGGTAGCACTTCCGATGTTAATTATTGTTTCACTTTCTGTTTTTGGTGGCGGACAAGTCTTTATGCCGATTTTTGCTTGATTATGAAGCTTGATAGGCAAGGTTTTTGGTGCAAATATTAATGAAGATACAATTAACAACATCTTTACAGTTTCTAATACTACCCCTGGTGTAGTTTCTACAAAATTTGCTTTTTTTACTGGTTATATAGTAGCAGATGGTCAATGATGAGGATTTATTGCAATGTTTGTTACATATTTAGTATTTTGCTTACCGGCTATTATTATTATGGTTTTAGCTATGAAATATATAACTAAATTTAAAAATAACACTTTAGTTGCTAACTTACTTTTATTAATGAAACCAATTGTGGCAGGAATTATGTTGTCCTTAGCTGTGTCATTATTAATTAGTATTTTTACACCTGAAATTAAATTTAACAGTTCTACAGCAGACAGTTATATTCAAACTAGTTCATCATATTTTGTAGGATACAAAAACATTTTATTAAAAATATATGTTCCAGCAGGAATATTCTTTTCTTGATTAGCAGCTCGAAAAAAATGAAACTTATTTGTAATTATTTTAATTAACATAGCAATTTCTTTATTTTTATTTGCTGATTATTAAACGAATTCAGACTTACTTCTAAGTAAGTCTGATTTTTTTTGCTTTGTTAATAAATTTAAGCTAAAGAGACTTAAACTTTAAAAGACAAATATTTTAGATACAGTCCATACACAAACGAAATTTTAAATAGATATTAAAAATGTAAGTGAAATTTTAATAAGCTAGTAAAAAAATGTACACATTCATGCATTAAGAACGTATGTGTTTTTATATGTTACAAAAATAATTTACATTAAAAAACCAAATTAAAAACTCATCATTACGGCTGAATACTTATTAGAAACTGAACAAAACTTTACAATATAGACATTGTGTTATTGAAATCAAAAACAGGTAAATCTAAAAGAATAGTTCTCCCAAATAAAAAAAGATAACCCTTAATGACTTAAGTGAAAACAAAAGAGATGCTTATCAATGAATATCTGAAAAAATATTTGAAGACCACGGAATCAAAAAATCTAAATGTTAAAGCGACTAAAGGGATATCAAAAAAAGATTGCAAACAATAAAGATTAAACAGACCTAGATATTTTTGAGTTTTCAAGAATCTTATTTTATAACAACTATCAAAAGAAAACTCAGAAAGATTCGGCTGACAAATATTTAGATAAAAAATTGATGAATTGAATACTGAATGAAGTTCAAAAGTTAGGTAAAGTCATTGTCAGAGATAAACTTTACCATAAGTATTTAATAGTAAACATAAAAAGTGTTTTCTTATATGTTTTGAATAAATTATCTAAAACAAGTTATAAATCTAAGACTTACACAAATAAGAAGACAAATAAAATTTCAAACGAAGATAAGTTTAAAAAAGTCTGAGTGGAAGATTTAGTGGCTGGTGATTTTTCATCAAGTTATTTTGCTGAAAAACTTCATACGGAAATTAAATTTGCAAAAGTAAATAACAAATAAAAAATATTTACATGTTATTACAGAAACTTTTTTCTAATTTTGTTTTGAGTTGAACATTGTCTGATGATAGAATTGCTCAATCAACCATAAATGTTTTAAAAAATACTTTAGACAAGTATGGTTTTAGTCTGCGAATTTATCACAGCAATCATGATATTGAGTACACAAATTGTGAATTAAGAAATTTCTGATGTCCCAGAATATTAAGTATTCAATGTTGTTTAAAGGAAATTCATTAGAAACAATACTTCTAAGTATTTATTTTTTTCAACGTGAACTTTTTGATTTATGCAATGCTTCAGAAATGAAATTTTCAAAAGTGTTTAATTTGATTAACAATTTCGTTAGTTCATACAACAACGAAACGCCACAATCAAATTTAGAATATAAAACGCCATATACCCTTAATAAGCATATAGCGTTATGTGTATAAATTTTTCCACTAAATATAGTAGCTTTTAATAAAACAATTTTTTATAAATTTCTAAAAACAAACAAAAACTCTCTAAATTATTAAAACAAATTAGACCAAATGAGGTAAAAATTAAAAAACAAAATGTGTGAAATGTTGAAAAAATACACATATTACATAATAAAATTACTTATGAAATTCTAATAGAATAACATTGTTTATATTATTGCAAAATCATTAAATTAAATCACAAAAAGCAATAAATTAAATAATTTTTTACAGAAAATGGACAAAATTCCTGTTATTGTGCTGTTACTATGATGCCAAGTTTTAAATAATGTATAATTTTTAAAAAAAGAAAATATTTTGGTGTCATATGAAATTTACAATTAAAGATTACGATTTGGTATTAAAAGAATTAGTTAATTACCTTAAAACTCAGTCCTTATATTTATCGAAAAATACTGATGATGGAAGAATCAATTCAATTATTAATGAATATGAACTGACTAAGGTGATATTAAATTCATATAGTAATATAAAAATATTTAAAGAATGAAACTTAGTCATAGATGTTCAACCTAGCCCAAGATGATGATTTGATATTCTTATAAAGAACCCAACTGAAAGTTTTTACTGCCCAATTAACATAAAAATTAGCAGTTTTAAAAATTCATCAGCTGATAATTTAAGTTCAAAAGAAGGGTTGTTTTTTGCTCTTACGGGCTTAGTAAAAAATAAATGCCCTATAACATGAGATAAATATTTTAAATTATTATCTACCGCTTTGAAAGAAAATGAAAGAGATTATTATTTTTTAGTTATCAACAAAGATGACACAAACGAAATATTTTTTAATTCTTTAAAAAGACTAAGAGTTATTGTGCCTAACGGTAATAACTTACCTTTCCAATGTAAATGATCTGATAATAAGACGATAATTAATAGGACATTCAAAGAATCGAAGGACTTTATATTAAAAAATCTAGCTATGTCAGTATTAAGAAGAGCAAAAATATTGGATGATTTTAATGATGCTTTTCATGAATACTCAATTTCGATCAATAAAATTAAAGAATAGCTTGCAAGACGCTTTGAGAAAAATGAAATCTACCGTCTTGCTTAATCCCTTTTTGTTCTCAATTTATCGAGTTTAATTTTTTCACTAAAGATAATGCTTCCGTTTTAGTACAATTCACAAACAAACATAACACAGAAGCATCATAATTAATAAATGTATTTTTTGTTTGAATTTTCAACATATAAAAAGGCTTTTCATTCCTTGTTTTACAATTAACAAAAATTTGATAAGTGAATTCTTCAGGAGGCGAAGGCACGGGTCTAATTCAAGTGCGTGGTTCGTATTTAATTAATTTTAACTGCCCATCCCTTTCTGTTGATGAAACAACAAATGCTGTTTTTCCTTTTTCCAATTTAGAATTAAATCCTGATGCTCCGCCAACCTTGACAATAATTTTTTCATTAAAAAATATTTTTTTACCGAAAAAAATTTTACCATTTGAAAAATAGTAGTTAATTTTATCTTTATGATTTTTTGTTTTAACTATCTTTACTATAGCTGTAGGGATTGAAGCGTTTTCTCAAACATCTTCGGGAATTTGCTCAAAATGAGTTATTGAGAAATGATCATAAATTCATTTATTTAGCTTTTTTGAGCTTGTATTCATAAAAATTGAAGCAGGAGTAATAAAAATTAGTTCCCCATCTTCTCTTAAATCATTTAATGCTTTTTCTAGAAAAAAATAAAATAGATTTGGTTTGTGATTCAAAAAATTACTTTCCAGTTTCTCAATAATGTTTTTGAACGCAACATATGGTGGATTACCTATAATCACATCAGGTTTATAATTTGTATTAAAATACGATTTTATCACCGCTTTTTCATGCGCAATCGTTCTATCCACTTCTACACCAACTACATTTTTATATTTTTGAATTAATACATTATAAAAAGCCCCTCCTCCTGAACTTGGTTCCAATATCAAACAAGGGTTTTTTAATGAAATTAAATTAATCATTTTATCAACTATAAAACTTGGTGTAAAGACTTGTCCTAAAAATTCTTTATTCATTTATTCTCCATTTTTTCAATTATAACACTTAAATTTGGCCTTTGTTTTAGGTTTATTGCTTATGGAACTTTTTGTCAAATAACAGGAATTTTGTCCACTTTCATTAGCTTTGTAAAATATTGCTTAATTTGTCACTTTTCGTGATTTAATTTAATGATATTTTTATACAATATAAATGATGTTATTCTATTAGAATTTCATCAGCAATTTTGTTATGCAATGCGCGTATTTCTTTGAACATTTCGCGCATTGCATTTTTTATTTCTTGTTCTTCAGGTTCAATTTGAGACAGTAAATTTATTAATCGATCCATGTATTTTTGTAAATATTGATGAAAGCTTTTATTTTTGCACAACAAAAAATACATTTGTTGAACATGTGGTACTGAAAGGTCTAAATTGTTTTCCAAAGCTCAAATTTCTGCTTTTGTCAAATCTTTTCCTTCAGGTTCTTTTGCATAATAAATCTTGTCTAAATATTTGAAATAAAAATTACCATCAGACGCCATTATTAATCTAGTTCATGATCAATCATGCATCATTAATCTTCTGCCATCACTCATATAAGCTGCGTAAATTTTCTTACCAAATCTAACCGCACCATTAATAACTTTTCTGTTGATTTCAATGTCAACTCTTCAATTATTTCTTAGCATTCCTTCTTTGTTGAATAATGATTTTTTAGCAATAACTTTTTTAAATTTGTGTTGTAGTAATTTACATATTTATCACCGTTTCTTCTTAAATCTTCAATTGTTTTAATTTGATTTTGACTAATGAAAACTGGTAGTTTATCTTGAGCACTTCTAAAAGATCTTTCAACATGCGGTTTGCGTTTAGGGTTTGATGAACTTATTATTCTAATACCCTTTTCGTTTAAATTCTTTTCGAACATTGTCTCAGTACCTTCACTACCTCAAAATGTTTTATGCTTATCTGTATGGATTATTTTAGGGAATCCAAATCTTTTAAACACTATTTCTAGGAGTCTTTGATATCCAAGATTAGTTTCTTGATACTCAACCCACATACCTAAAAGCGTTCCTGTTGCTGCATCAATTGCATGGTAAAGATAAATTTTGTTTTTTAAATCTCTGGTAATTTTTCTCTTTCTCTTTTTGTAGTGTGAACATTATGTAGTTTCAATTGATTAAATCTTAAAATCATAGTTTTATAAGTTATCTCACTTTTTATTTCATCAGATAAGAAAGCATTGTAAAAGGTTTTAAAGCTTAATTGATTAAACGTCCTATCAACATCAATTAACTTTTCTGTTACCGTTAAATATAATTTGTAAAGTTCATGAAATTTTTCATCAGAAACTTTATATTTTCTTATTTTATTTGTATTACCATGATTTAATATAATTTCTGGTTTTTTATCAGTAAAACTTCGATTAATTTCTTGTTTGTATCTAGCGATAGTTTTCTTTGAAAGTCCTGTTCTGATAGCTAATGTTTCATTTGTTAAATTTGGGTTTGTGATGATAATTTCGATATTAATCTTTTTTCTTCTTTGATATTCAGATAATGAATGTATCTTGTTATTTTGTAGTTTAATTTTCGTTCCTATATTTTAAACTTATAGATTTTTTTGTAGATGTAAAGTGGACAAAATTCATGTTATTCCGAGAGGGACAAGATTCCTGTTATTTGAGAAGAAATTACATATTAATAAATCTTTAGTTTCAAAATCAAATTTGGTGTGTTATAATACTTTTATGAATAGGCAATTTTTAAATATAACTATTAACATTACCTGACCGATTCGTACCTTTATTGTTCCGAGTCTTTTTTAGTTATATCTTATTAATTGCAACACTATAGAGGAGCTTTTAGTAAGAGTAAATATCATAGCAGGCATGCGATGATTGATATTGAAAGGACATAAAAGCCGAAGCGTTAAAAACGGCAGTGCTTAACGCTGGTAGAAAAGCATAAAAGATTTCTACTCTTTGGAAATTTCCATTGGTGCTATAGATTTACCAAACTTTCTTAAAATAATAGAAAAAGTTTTGTAGGTTTATAGTCTACAAAACTTTTTTATTTAAATTTGGAGCATTATGAAAGCAAAACAGTATAAAAAATACTCAGATGTACCTAAACAGTATCAATGAGATTTAGAAGATATCTTGCAAAACAAACCTTTAACTTATTGAATTGACTTAAGTGTTGAAATTGCTAAAAAAAGAATTAGTAATAAAGATAGTAAGTACAAAACTATTGAAGCGTATTTAGAAGATATTAAAGATGCCAATTTAGCTAGTGAAGTTGAAAATAAAATTAGTAATTATTTATCTAATAAATTAAATGTTAATTTAATCGATCCTGAAATTAAAAAACTATCGCAAGATTATGAGTTTTTATCTCAACAACTAAGTGATGAGTTTGGTTCTGAGTTAAATCGATTTTATGCTAACATGGATAAAATGCTGATTTACAAAGAAGATCCAAGACTAAAGAATCACAAACGTTATATTGAAGAGTTAATTGAAAACAAAAAACACAAATTAAGTGATGAGGTTGAAGAATATTTAATTCAGTCAGCTATCGGAGAGCCTGACCCACATGCAATCTTCTCAGTACTTACTAATTCAGAATTAGATTATGGTTATGTTGAATTTAAAAACAAAAAAGTTAAACTTAACCCAACTAATCGCAGTCAATTTTTAAAGTCTGATGATTCTAATGTAAGAAAACAAGCATATCAAAATTACTGAAATGCTTACTATAAACACAAAGATTCGTTAAGTGAATTATTATTTCAAGAATTTCAACGCACGGCAACACATGCTAAATTAACCAAATATGATTCAGCAACGCAAATGCTGACTTCATCAGATAAGGTTTCAGATCAAGTTTTACAAACTTTATTTAAACAAGTTTCTGAAAATAGAAAAGTGTTATTGAAATATCGTAAATACTATAACAAGTTTTATCTTGCTAAGTTCAAGTCTAAAATGAAGAAATGAGACACACAAAGAGAACTAGTTAAAACAAAAGCCCAATATTCAGTAGAAGAAGCAAAACAATTAGTTCTAGATGCCATTCAACCATTTGGTAGCGAATATATTAATCAAGTTCAAAAGGCATTTAATGAGAATTGAATTGACTTTATGAGTGTTGTTAATAAACGTTCAGGAGCTTATTCAATTGGTGGAACGTATGGTATTGATAAGAAATATATCTTAATGAACTTTGATGGTGAGTTAGGAAGTGTGGAAACTTTAGCACATGAATTAGGTCATTCAATGCATTCATATTTTTCAGACAAAAATCAACCCATTGAACTTAGCCAGTATCCGATCTTTTTAGCTGAAATTGCCTCAATTTTTAATGAGTTAATGCTATTTGACAATCTGCTAAAAACATCAAATGACAAGAAGTTAAAATTTAAAATTTTAACTAACATGATTGATGGTTTTGTAGGAACAGTCCTGCGTCAGGTACAATGAGCTAATTATGAATATGATTTATATCACGCTATTGCAAAAGGTAAAATTTCAAGTAGCTATGATGCTATTTCAAAACTGTATTTTGAAAATTCTAAGAAATATTCATTGTCGAAATTAAACAAATATGTTGCCAAAGATAATTTAGGTTCAATTTATGTACCACATTACTACTATGGATTTTATGTTTACAAATATGCTATAGGACAATTAGTAGCAAATTATTTCTTTGCTGATTATCAAAAACGTGGCAAAGAAGCATTAGATAATTACATCAAAAACTTTTTATCTCAAGGCTCAAGCGATTATCCGATTGAAATTTTGAAAAAAGTTGGAGTTGACTTAGAAGACAACAACTTTTATACACAAGGATTTGCTTATTTATCAGACCTAATTGATCAATGAGTGGTTTTAGGTAAAGAAATTTTTAAAACAAAATAACAAGGAGGTTATATGAAAAAATGATGATTATTACCAGTAGCTAGTACAAGTTTAATTCTTCCAGCACTTGCCCTTTCATGTAAAAACACATCAAGCGAAAGAACTTTAAACTTTTTATCTGAAAAACAAGTTGCTGAGTATCAACAAAAAGCACAACAATATTCAAAACAAGCTTTAGATGCTCTTGCTGAATTTAATAAATACAGTAAACAAAAACAACAACTTGAACAACAAGCTGATTTATTAATCTTTTCACTGCAAGATTTAAATTCAGACTTATTAGCTGCGAAAACTAAATTATTCAATTTACAAGCTAAAAAAGAGTTATTATCTTTAGCTCTAGCATCTAGCGATTTTACTCAACTAGAAGCCAAAGCGAAAGAATATTCAAACTCAGAATTTAAAATTCAGGATTTTCTAAATTCAGAATTTAATAGTTATTTAAATAAATCTTATGGAGATGAACAAAATCATTTACCAACACTAAAACAGATTACAGACAGAGCTAAAAGTTTAGAAAGTAATTTAAACACATTAAAACAAACTTTAGATAACAAAAACATTAATTTGGCTTTATTAAAAGATAAACAAAATAAAACAGAACAAGAAAATGCCCAAATCACAGCACTAGAATCTGAAATTCAAGCATCAAAAGAACAACAATCAACTATTTCACAAGAATTAACTCAAAACTCTGAATCAATGTTGGTTGTTCAAAACCATATTTATCAAGATTTGAAACAACAAGCAAGCGATCAAAGCATGTTAGATGCTCAAATTGCACAACAAAATCAATCAAATCAAGAAGTTCAACAACAAATCAACACAAAACAACAAGAACTATCAACTAAAAAAGCTGAAATTAACAAACAAATCAGCGACCAAGGCTTAAATGAAAAAATTCAAAGTGCTTTTGATACTTATTCTAAAGCAACTGATGAACAAAGAAAATACAATGGTTTGCTAGTGCAAAATGACATTTCAGCTTATAGTTATTCAACTAAAGATGCTAATTTTGATGAAACAGGAGCTAATTCAGATCCTAAATATTTATCAAAACAAGAAGTCAATAAAATAGTTTTTCCTAATGAACCTTTTGTAAATTCACCAGTTAGTGATAGTTTTGCTAAAAACGGTGTTTTCCAAATTGATACAAACTCACAATATTCACCTGGTTATGCTCCATTTGACAACACTGTAAGTTTTGGAAATCGTCAAGCTAATATTTCAGATACTGTTTCAATTTCATTTGTTTCAGCTGAAAGAATAGGAAAAACAAAACTTAAAGCATCTGATAAGTGAAAATTAAATGAAAACGGTGTTCCTGTTAAAGTAAAAGTTGAAAACATTATTTCACCAACTGTTTTAAGATACAAATTAGAACTAGCAGACGCAATTATTTTAAAAGTGCCTAATGAAAGCGGACAATTAGTAGAAATGGTTTTTGATTCAGATGATGCAGGATTAATTCCGGCACCAACTGAAGTTGTAGTTGAAGATAAATTAGACGAAAACGGAAACCCGGTACTTGATGAAAACGGTCAAGTTGTTAAAGAAACAAACAAATACTTTGCCAGTGCTGAAGTTAGAAGGTTTTCATCAAATCCTAAATCAATTAACTCACAGCATTTCTTTGATGTTTTAAATAAATCAACTGAACTTAAATTCAGAGTTAGACCAGGTCATTTCTGAACCGATGCTAAAGGAAATCGAACAAAATATCCAATAGTAGCAAAAGACTTCTATCTTGGATTATTAAGAACACAAATGTGAGACACACCTTATAGGCTATCACATGGTGGTTCAAGGGAAACAGATAATGATGTTAGAAGTATGCTAATTAATCCTGGGAGATTCTTAGACCCTAGAGCAAACTATGGAAATAAATATTTATTTTCATTATTTAATGTAAGTTTTGATGACTTATTAAAACCAGAAAAATCATTATCAGAAGATGACAATTACACATACTTCACAATTCACAGAGAGGATGAAAGTGTTCCAATTACACAATTTGATAAAGTCCTTGAAAATGTCTCTTCTTCATATGAATTTATTCCGGCACCTTCTGAATATATCATCAACACTTCAAAAGCAAATGCTGAAACAGTAATTTCACAAAAAGATTTAAGTGATGCTCAACTCAAAGCAATCAAATCATCAATCCAAAATGCTAAAGGATTGGCTAAATTGAGTGGTATTTACTGATATGGACTTTCAGTTGATGATACTTTATATTCAGGTAAATACATCGGAGAAGACTTTAATCCAGACACATTAACAATTTCAACAGTAATTAATAAGAATTACTGAGACACAGAATATGTTAATGATTTAACAACAATTAAAAAATTCTCAAACAAATATGCTTCAGCACCAGTTGAACCAGCTACTTATTCAGATTTATCATACTTCTCATATCTTTCAGGACAAAAAGCCACATATCCATTTACAACCTTATCAAAAGCCAATAGAGATGCTGTAAATAAAGATCCTGAAGGATATGGAATTGCTTATATTCGTGCTTTATCTAAAAACACATTAGTAAATACCTTCTTCTGATCAATTCTGCCAAAAGAAGGTACTTCAGCACCATATTACAATGATGAATATGCTTACACAATGTGAGGGATGTCGGCAGCAGAATCAATTAGTACAAGTTCAAAAAATGCTATAAGAGAAGCAACCGCAGGAACTGGAGGAGAATTTAGAAGCATTTTAACAGCAGCTATTGACTGAAACTCAATCGCTTCAATTCAGCGTTCACCTCAACCGGTTAAACCTTGAATTACAGGATTGTCTCCTGACTCTAAAATTAATGAACAAAACGACACAGAAACAACTGTTCCAAATAACCTAAGAGACAACAATGACTTAATTAATGCGGTTTTTGTTGTTGATTCAGAAACAGGACAAAGAGTTGACTTTGGTGAGCTAGGTTCATTAATTAAACCAAGTTTTACAAACAATGTTAACGTTTCAGCATCTGATGTTGCTAAATCAGTTGTTTATAGTCAATTGCAAGAAAGAATGAAGAATTTATTAGACAGAGTTTATGCTAAGTTCAACATTCCTTCAACTAACAAAATTAGTTTTGATATCTACTACAGATATTTAAACTACCCAGATCCAGTAATTAATGCTTTAGATTTAGTAATTGCAGCTTGAAACGGATTAGATCCAAGAATGAATGTGAACTTTGTTAAACCAACTACTGAACAATGAAGAAATTACTGAACAGGAACTTCTCCGTTTTCACTAGCAGGTTGAGGTTATGACTACGATGGTATCGGTTCAGGAATTGATGGATATTCATTAAATGCCAAAATCATTCCAACACTATTTGCCATAGTTGCTGATCCAGAATATGCAGCTAAAATGCAAAATCTTTATCCTCAACTATACAAAGCTGCTCAATATCTAAAAGAGTTTGTCCAAATGAATCGTTTCAGACCGTCAATTTCTCTTGATGACTTTACAAATAAATTAACAAATTCAAATGTTCAAGATATAGAACATTACTTTGGTTCATTCAAATATGAAAACGATGGATTTGTTGAATTATCAGCCGAAGAAGCTTCGCAATATGTTGACATTAGTGTATTTAGTTCAAGATTCTGACTAAACTATACAACATCACCAGTAATTGACGATCCACAAAATCCAGGTCAAAAGAAAATCATTGATCGTTTAGACTTAGTTGAATTAGCTCAAGAAGTGTCAAACTTAGCTGGCGCTATTCCAGACATTAATTTAGCAGTTTCAACACAAAAATATTCAAAAACATTAATTAATCCAAATTACATCGTGCCTACAAACTTTTCAGACTATGATGATTTCCAAAGATATAGAACTGTAAACGGTGTAAGACCTAAATAGAAAGGAGAAATATGCTTAAATACATACTTAAACGTTTTGGTTTTGCAATCATTACTTTGTTAATAATTGTTTTTGTTGTGTATTGTTTAGTTGCTCAATTTAGTAAAAACCCATTTGCTGAAAAATTAATTCAAAAGCAAAATGAAGGTGGATCTAACGGGCTTACACAACAAGAAATCAAAGAGTTATTTGACTATTCAGTCCAGTATCACTTGATTCCTAAACTTAATTTCAACGAAGTTCAAACAACTTGAACTCAAATTAAGTTAAACCCAATTATTAGATTTGGTTATTGAATTCAAAACTTATTTACTAATTCTGAAAATCCGTTCGGTGCTCCATTTGATTTAAACCTATTAAAATCAACTGGAAGCAGTACAATACCGCAATATTTCTTCAGATTCTTAAAATATTCAATCATTATTACATTGCCTGCTTTCTTTATTTCTGCTTGTTTAGGAATTACATTAGGAATAGTAGCAGGATACAAACGTGGAAGTGCATTAGATGCAGGAATTAACTTCTTTGCTTTATTCTTTATTGCACTACCTTCGTTTGTTATTGCACCAATTTTAATTTCAATCTTATTTAGTTTAAACTTCCCACCAAACTTCATTAACTTTAACAACCCGGTTGAAGTTGAGGCCTTCGGTGTAGGCAAAATGGTATTATCTTGACTACCACCTATTTTAATTATTGTTTTAGGTTCACTATCAGGATACATCACTTATACAAGAAACCAAGTTGTAACAGTACTTACATCAAACTACATTTTAATTGCCAAATCAAAAGGATTAAGCCGTAAAGAAATATTCTTCAAATATGTGCTTAGAAATATCTCAATTCCACTTGCAGCTATTTTAATTCCTTCATACATAGGACTATTAACAGGTGGAATTGTTATTGAAACTTACTGAAGAGTACCAGGAACTAGTCAAGTTATTGCACAATCGTTCCCTAATGGTGAAATTAACATTATCATGTTTTCAACAGTATTCTTTACATCATTAAGTTTAGCAACCTCAATTTTAGTTGACGTAAGTTATACACTACTAGATCCAAGAATTAAATATACACAAGCAAATCCATATTCATATTTAAGATTTGCTCATGCATATTACCAAAGAGAAAAATTATTTAAATCATATCAACAACAAATACAGGAAGGAGCATAATGAACGCTAGAGAATTTGAAAAAAAATATAAACTTTCATTAGACAACATGCGTAGCTCAATTAGTGCATTTGCTCCTGAAAGCAATGCAGCTTTAAATAATATTGCTGGTAAACCTAAAAAGTTAATTGTCGAAATTTTTAAAAGATTTTTCAGCAACTGAGTAGCTGTAGTTTCGTTATTTGTGTTTTTAACAATTTTCATTATGTCAATTGTTATTACAACTTCTGCCAAATATTCATCAACTGAACCACTATATAAAACACTTGATTTTAAATATAATGTTGCTGATAATTTATCAACACCAGATTGACAAACAATTACAGCTTCACAAGACGTAACAAACTTACCACCAGTGTTTTCTCCTTGATATAATCCGGAAGGAAATATTTCAAACTTCGAGAAACTGACTGAACAGTGATCAAATCCAAACTACTACGGTGGAGCTTTATGAAAACTAATTTACTTTGGTGAAAATAATACCAATAATTACATTAAATTAGAAACATTAACACCTACAACAAACCGTTTATTAGTTAATGCATATGCATTTTACAAAGTTAAAAATATTGAAATTATTTTAAACAAACTAGTTGAAGCTCGTCATTTATCAACTGATATGACTTTAGCGGAAGCTAATTCATTAATTAAACAAATAGAAGCCTGAAACCCACAATTAAACTTATCAACTTATCTAGGAACAAACGCTAGAGGAATTGATATTTGAACACTTTCATGAGTAGGAACATGACAAGCAATTAGATTAGCTATTATTGTTGCAACAATTCAAACATTAATTGGAGTAGCAATTGGGGCTTATTTAGGTTTCCATGTTGGATCATTTATCGACACTGCTATTATGCGTCTAATTGATATTTTCGTAGCTCCTCCTACATTAATTTGATTATTAATTTTTGCAGCTACATTTGGTACAACTGACTTAACACTAGCATTAGCTTTAATTTTTGTTGGTTGAGTTGGTTCAGTAGGAAGTACAAGACTATTTGTTATTACTGTTAAAGATCAAGAATTTATTACTGCTTCAAAATCAGTTGGAGCATCTAAAGCGCGTTTAATTTACAAACATGCTCTACCAGCAATAATTGGAAAAATTTCAACCAGTTACGTTGCTTCAATTCCATCAATTATTTTATCTGTATCATCACTAGCATTCTTAGGGTTCTTTAAATCTGATTCAGCTAACTTAGGGGCAATCTTATCTAACGCAGCTGCTCAAGCAGGAAACAACCCATTCATCTTAGTGCTACCAGCGATGATCTTATTATTAATTTCAGTTTCACTACACTTTGTGGCTCTAGGTGTTCATGATGCCTTAGATCCAAAAGTTATTCGTGCTAAATAGATAGGAGATCCAATGAAAGAAAAGTTATTAGATGTTCGTAATTTAAAAGTTTCATTTAAATTACGTCGTAACAAATTCATTACTATCGTACGTGGAATTGACTTAAAAATTAACAAAGGTGAAATAATTGGAATTGTAGGTGAATCAGGTTCAGGAAAATCAGTAACTTCAAAATCATTACTAAACATTAATGAAAATGCTTTTATTACTGCTGATAAAATGGAAATTGACTCAATAGACCTACTACAAAGTACTAAAGATAAATTCTGACAAACAATTCGTGGACATAAAATCGGATACATTCCTCAAGATCCGCTAACTTCACTAAACCCAACTCGTAAGATTGGAAAACAATTATTAGATGCATTAAACAAAAATGCTGACTGAAAAGATAAAACTTATATTGAAAAACGTCAATACCTAGTTTCATTATTAAAACAATTTGGTATTCGTCAAGCTGAAAACGTTTTTGATATGTATCCACATACATTAAGTGGTGGAATGAAGCAACGTGTTGTTATTACAATGGTTGTTGCACTTAAACCAAACTTAATTATTGCTGACGAACCAACTACAGCACTTGATCCAACTGTTCAAGCCAGTGTTCTAGCACTTTTTGAACAAATTAGAAAAGAATTAAACATTACAATCGTATTAATTAGCCACAACATTTCAGTTGTTGCTAAATTCTGTGATTATATTTATGTAATGTATGCTGGAAAAATTGTTGAAAAAGGTTCAAAACAAGACATTTTCACTAAACCAGCACACCCTTATACATGAGCTTTAATTTCAGCAATTCCTGAAAACAAACAAGATCGTTTATATTCAATTCAAGGTACTCCACCAGATATGAACAACTTACCACTGGGTGATGCATTTGCACCTAGAAACCCATACGCACTAGAAATCGATTTTATAAAAGAACCACCATTATTCGAAGTATCAAAAGGGCACTATGCTGCTACTTGATTATTGCACCCTGATGCACCAAAAGTTGAATTATCACCCGAATTAAAAGCAAGATTAGACAGTTTCAAGAAGGTATTTAATGAGTAAAACAATTTTAGAAGTTATTAACTTAAAGAAATATTTCGTCAACAAAGGATCAGTTAATAAAGCTGTAGATGACGTTTCATTTGATGTTAAAGAAGGTGAAATTGTCGGATTAATTGGAGAATCTGGTTCAGGTAAAACAACTATTGGTCGCTCATTGCTTCGTTTATATGATGATTACAATGGATTTGTGCGTTTAGATGGTCAAATTATTTCTGGTAAAAAAATATCTAGAAAACGTCGTAAATTCATGCGTAAAAACATTCAAATGATATTCCAAGACCCAATGGCTTCATTGAATGGACAAAACACAATTTACAGCATTTTAAAAGAACCATTAATTGTTAATGGGATTATCAAAAATAAACGTAAAGACATTGCTTCAGATTGATACAAGGTAAAACAAAACTTTAGATATACATTCTTAGAACAAGCGTTGAAATTTCAACTACAAAATCTTGAAATTTCAATTGATTTACATACTCCTTTTATTAAAAAATGACAAAAACAAGCTTATCAAGTTTCATTTGATTTAGAAAATAACTTAGATGACCAATTTAACTCATATTTCGGTTATTTAGAAGATAGAACCAAAATTAATTCAGTTGTAATTAATGGTTTATATACAAATACCGAAAAATTAATTGCCTTATATGAACAAAAACAACAAGATTTCAGAAACCAAAGAATTGATTTTGATGAAGTTGAATTAGAAAATGCTAGAAACAATTACAACCATCAATTTAATTTATTATTTTTAAATCAAAACTTTTTAGACTTAAAAGCAACATATACAGCATCAAACAACAAGTATCTAGAAATAAAAAACAATTATAATGACGTTGCTAATATTTCAAAAAATTCAGTTCGAAATTTCCAAGCTGAAATTAAAAACGAATACAAAATGCACCGAAATGATGCTTACAGCTCATATTCATTAGACTTCTTTTTCCACAAATACAAACTGTATTTAATCAATAAACAACTTTACAAAGAATTAAGCGCAAATCTAAACAAATTACTATTTTTAGACTTCGAAGACTTAAAACAATTAGCAACTGAATTTAAGCAGTATTCACAAGATTTTTATGCTAATAATTTAATAGTAGATACTACTAAAAAAGCATCAATTAAACAAATTAAACAAATCATCAAAGAACAATATAACTTTGATTTAACTAAATACATTGAAAAATCAGCTAATTTAAAACAACAATTACTACAAGAAAAAAGACAAGCTTGCAAAACTAAATTTGCTGATTTATTACAAGTTGTTAAAGCTTTCTTCAAAGGGCCGAAAGTTAATTTAGACAACTTTAAAAATGCTAAAAATCAATTAAAACAAGCTCAAGCCACCTTTGATGCTGAAGCTGAAAAATATGTTTTAGAATACAACAAAAGAATTGAAGTTATAAAACAACAAATTGAGCAAAAACAAGTCATTTTGGCTGACTTAAAAGCACAAGATGATGCAATATTTGCTCAATTTAAACTAAATCATAAAAACTTTACTGAGTTTTACACAAATCAAATTATTAAACCACTTGAAAAAGCCAAAAAAGACACTAAAGAATATGCAGAATATAAGCAACATATTATTGACTTAAAAGTTTATCAAACAAACGTTGCTGATCGTTTAAACGGTATTAAATCATTCGTTATTGAATCAAAATACTTAAACAAAAACTTACACAACATTTATTCATTATTAGGTATTACTAAACTTGACTTAAAAACAACTAATTCATGATTAGATAAACCTTTAAACTTTGTTATGAAGCCGATTAGAATGGCTAAAATTGGTGAATTATACGCTCAAAATATCATTTATAAAGCGCTAGAAGATGTTGGTTTATTAAAACAATTTGCTTACCGTTATCCACATGAATTCTCAGGTGGACAACGTCAAAGAATTGTCATTGCTAGAGCCTTAATTACTGAGCCGAAAGTCATTGTTGCTGACGAACCGATTGCTTCGTTAGACATTTCAATCCAAGCACAAGTTGTAAATTTACTAAAAGACTTGTGTAAGCAAAAAAATATTGGAATGGTATTTATTGCGCATGACTTGTCTATGATTGAATATGTTGCTGACCGTGTACAAATTATGCACCTTGGTAAAATTGTCGAATCTGGAAAAACAGAAAACATTTACCAAAATGCAGTTCACCCCTACACATTGAACTTATTCAAAGCAATTCCTAAAATTTCTAATGCTAATGAAAAATTCCAAGATGTTAAATTTGAGTTATCTTACTTAGAAGAACAAACTTTTCCTAATGTAGCTAGTCAATTTGTAATCTCAGAAGGTATGCATTATGTTTATGGAACACAAAGCCAATTTGAAAATTGAACAAGTGGTAAAATAGATAAAGATGAATAATTGATTTATTAAATTTATTAATAAGACTTCATATGAAACTTCAACACTTCGTTTCTGATTAATCAATTTAGTTTATGTAGTCTTATACTTTGCTTTAGTTGGAACTTACTTTTTAGCTAATCGAACTTTATACAGTTCAATTAGCAATGATTCACAAGCGTTAAACAATTTTTACATTAATGCATTTTCAGTTCCTGCTTTTGTTGTTTTTGGGGTTAGTGTTATAGCATTACTTTTAAAATTAGGTTTTTTAGAACGTAGCATTGCTAAATTAAAACTAGGTTTTCAAAACGTTGCAGATAACCGCGAACAAAGAACTTTAAAAAAGCTAGACAAACACCAACAACAAGCATATTTAAAAGAAAAAAACAGATTAGAAAAACTAAATGCTAACAAACAAAATTTAAAAACAAAATATCCATTTATATTTGCCAGTTTAGCATGATTGATTCAATGTATTGCATGAATCGTTATTATTTACAATTAATTCCAAAACCACTCGTTTGATGTCTACACGAGTGGTTTTTTCATTTTTTTCCAATGGCCGAAAGAATTAATAAAACTTGTTTAAAAAATTTAATAAAATTTAATAAATCATTAAGGAGAAAAATGGCTAATTTATTTGACAATACAACAGTTAGAAATGAAGAAGGTTTTCAACCAGTTGCTGACAACAGACCAGTTAAAGCAACAGCTTCATTAGGTGCAAAAATTTTCATTTATGCATCATTTATTTTAATTTTTCCAATTTTTTGATACATTGGAAAAAGAAATGCATTCAACAGAATGCAAAACCAAATTAACAATTTAGCATCAGGAATTGATGTTCAATTACAAAAACGTTCAGACACACTAGGGAAATTAGTACAACAAGTTGCTTCATACAAAAACTTTGAAAAAGAAGTATTTTCAGATGTTGCAAAATTGCGTTCATTAACATTACAAGGAAACGCAATTGCTAACTCACAAGAAATTGACGCTTTAAACAACTCAGTATTTGGACGTGTTATGGCAGTTGCTGAAAATTATCCAGAATTAAAATCAAGTTCACTATACATGAACTTAATGGATGAAACAACATACATTGAAAGAGAAATCGCAGCTTCAAGAAGACTATATAACCAAAAAGTTACAGAATTTAACCAAGAAATTATGGTTTTCCCAAGCAATGTTCCAGCTGCAGCTAGTGGATTAAGCACAGCTCCACTATTCCAAGCTTCAGTTAAATCTCGTCAAGACGTTGATATGTCTATTTTAAACTAATCATTAAATACTATTAATTACAAGATAGGAGTTTGATGAAAAGAGTTTCAGATATTACAACATTTAATGAATTTAAAACACAAGCAGATGAGCATGCACTTCCAATAATTGAAAAAGCAGTGAATGAACTGTTTGAGCGTCCAGAAATGGCTGAACAAAGAAAAGCAGAAAAACAAAGAATTTTATTCATCTGCTTGGCAATTTTAGGATTTGTTTTAGGTGTTTTATTTGGATTTGCTTCTCTTTCTGTTCAAAACACAGCAGGTAAAGTGGCACTACAAATATTCGGTGCTATATTTCTTATACCAGGAATAGTTTTCGTAGTATTAGCATCAAGTAAAGCAAAATTAATTTCACGTTTAAAAGCACAGTTAAATTCATTTTTAATAGCAAATTTACAGCCACACAATTTATACAAAGAAATTATTAGCAAAATCAATCCAAATTGAGAATACTTTGGAAATCGCTTTGTTCCTGATAATAATGCAAATGGTTTCGATTCTAAAGATCGTGTTTTTACAAAAGATGAATATTTAATAACTAAACCAACACCAATTCCAAATTCAGCTCATTTATACCAAGTTAACGAAGTTAAATCAATCGTTTTAGATAAGAAATATCCAGTGCACGTTGGAAATCATAAATGAGAGCAAATCATTGAAAGAACAGATCGTCAAGGGAATGTTTATTATGAAAAACATTATTTTGATGCTGTTACTATTAAAGTTGATATTCGTGCATTAGAAGAATATAAAAGAACAGACTTCTCAATGTTCCGTAAAAAATGAATTGGTGGAAAAAGAATTGAGTTTGAAAATGACAAATTCAATAATGTTTTCAACATTGAAGCAATGGATGAGCTAAGAATTAGAACTTACTTCACAGTTTTAGCTCAAGAAAACTTATTAAAACTTTACACAGAAAACCTTGAATACACTTGCTCAAGATATATCAGTGTTAGAGCTGTGGATGATGTTATTTACTTCAGCTTTATGGCGCCAGAAGGCTTTATGGACATTGATATTCCAAAGAAATTTCATACAGTAGACAGCACTGTTAAGACAATTTATAAAGACATTTTACTAGACATTTATACAGTTTCATTCATGTTGCAACTAGTATATGTCCCAGTTTATTTATACTAAACATATTAAACAAAATATCAGCATTGCTGATATTTTTTACCCCTATAATAGTACAATTTATAGTAAAATAAATTAATACAAAAATCCCAGAATTAGTTTACTTTTATAAAGGAGAAACATGAAAAAACAATTGATGATTTAAATTTAAATCACAAAAAAGTTTTAGTTAGAGTTGACTTCAATGTTCCATTATCAAATGGTGTTATAACTTCAACAAAAAGAATTAAAGCAGCTTTACCTACAATTAACAAAATCATTCAAGAAAACGGAAAAGTTATCTTATTATCACACTTAGGTAGAGTTAAATCACAAGAAGACTTAGCTTCTAAATCATTAAAACCAGTAGCTGTTGAATTAGCTAAACAACTACAAAGACCAGTTAAATTTGTTAACGCAACAAGAGGATTAGCTTTAGAAAATGCAATCAACAACATGAATGATGGTGATGTTTTATTAGTTCAAAACACACGTTATGAAGACTTAAATGACAAAGCTGAATCAAACAACAGCGACCAATTAGGACAATATTGAGCTTCACTAGGTGATGTGTTTATTAATGATGCATTTGGAACAGCACACAGAGCTCATGCTTCAAACGTTGGAATCGCTTCAAATATTCAAGAATCAGCTTTAGGATACTTAATGCAAAAAGAAGTGGAATCTTTAAATAGTGTTATTGAAAATCCTAACCACCCTTATGTAGCAATCATTGGTGGAGCAAAAGTTTCAGATAAAATTCAAGTTTTAGAAAACTTAATTGAAATTGCAGATAAAATGATTATCGGTGGAGCTATGGCTTATACATTTATGGCTGCTAAAGGATTAAGTACCGGAACATCATTGGTTGAAAAAGATTACATTGAACTAGCTTCAAACTTCTTAGCTAAATACGATGACAAAGTTATTTTACCAGTTGATCATGCTTGTGCTGATGGATTTAAAGATGTTGAAGCAACAATTTTTGACGTTGAAATTCCTAAACGTTACATGGGTCTAGATGTTGGGCCTAAATCAATTGAAAACATTCAAAATGCTTTAGCAGACGCTAAAACAGTTGTATGAAACGGACCTATGGGTGTTGCTGAATTTGTTAACTTCCAAAAAGGAACGTTAGCAGTTTGTGAATCAATTGCACAACTTAAAGATGCTTATACATTAGTAGGTGGTGGAGACTCTGTCTCAGCTGTTGAAAAATTAAACATGGAACAAGAATTCTCACACGTTTCAACAGGAGGTGGAGCTTCTTTAGAGCTACTACAAGGTCTAAAATTACCAGGTGTTGAATCGATTCAAGACAAATAATTCAACTAAAAAAACAAACAAAAAAGTGTAGTTAATAACTACACTTTTTATTTTGCTTATTAACGTAAAACAAATGATAATTCTACATTTTCAAATTTTTCAGCTTGTTTAACATTAAATTCTTCATTAATTGTTTCAAGTTGTTTTTGAAGTTCAACTAAAGAAGCTTTTGCTTCAGTTAACTTAGTATTTAAAGCTTCAAGTTTTGATGTTTTTAAAGTGTTAAATTCTTCTTTTTTGGCTTGATCTGCCTTTTGCTCTTCAAGTAGTTTTTCTTTTTTAGTATTTAATTCGGTTCTTTTTTCTTCTGTTAAATCAGTTTTCTTTAATTCTTCATCAATTGTTAAAATTTCTTGCGCTTTGTTAGCTACAGAAGCTTCATAGTAATCAAAATTACCTTCAACATAGTCTATTTGTGCTTGTAGGTATTTTAATTTAGTATCATTTGTAATTTTATTATCAGTAATTAAATCTGCTGGAATATTTATATATGAATAATCATCAGCAACATAATCAACTTTTTGGTTATATCATTCTTTAATTTTAGTTTGTAATTCAACTATTTTTTCTTTTTGTTCTAATGACATTTCAATGATATTTGCTTTAATTAAACTGTCATAAATTTCATCAGAAATAGTGAAATATGAAGTTAAATTATGTGTCACTAATTCGGTGTTAAAGATACTGTTGTAAGGGTTTGCAGAACCTGTAAAGTCAACATTAACTAATAAATTATATGTACTTGTACCATAGAAGAATCTGTCTCAGTAAACATCAGCAAAACGATGTTCTGGCAATGATCTATTAATCATCATTGCTGAGAATTTATTATCAGCATCTTTTTTGAAATCTAATAAGTTATAAGGAACGTAATAAACCGGGAAAGTACCAAAAGCTTCAACAAATTTTCTAACTTCTTCTTCACTTGTTTGGCTTTCTCATGGGCTAATAAACTCAGTTACTAATGGATTACCTTGTAATTGTCCATTTATTTCAATTGGTGCAAAATCTCAAGTATATTTAATGATGTAATTTTCTTTGGCATCTTTAAATTGTTCAGATAAAAGTTTTTGATTGTTGGGATTTATTTCGGTGTCAACTGCAAATTTCTTGAATTGACCATCTTTTTTACTAATTACAGAAATATATCCGTTTCTTGTTTGATTTCCAATTTTAACTTTAATTTTAGCTACAAAATCAGGTACTAAATCTTCAACATAACCATCAGATGAACCTAAAATAGTATCATGGTTAGTTTCGATTTGCTGTTTGAATTCGTCTAAAATTTGAGCTTTAGATTTCTTTGGTGCAGTTGGTGTTGAATTGTTGTTTTCGCCAGAAGTGTTATTTGTAGTTTCTGTTGGTTGATTTGAACTAGTTTCAGATGCTCTAGAAGCTTGATCTAATTCAACTACTTGTTCTAAATCCTTAATGCTATTAAATACATTTTTATACAATGGCACATCGTTTATTGCTGCATATCTGTATTTAATATCATAGTTTCAAACATTAACTGATTTGTATTTTAAAGCATCTTGAACTTTTGAAGTAGGTTGAACTAATTCTAAATATGGATATGCTAGAGTTGATTTATATTGGTTAATTAAAAGTCTGTGTTGTTCCAGCAATTCAAAAGCAGGATTTACAAATTCTCTTAATTTATCTTCCGAAATTTCATTACCTAAATTTTTCTCTACAAAATCACTGTAAGGCTTAAATACCTTAGCAATCGCCTCGGCATTTTCAGATAATTTAGCTTTTAATTCATTTGCTTTAGCTTTTAATTCATCGCTTGATGAATTTGCAATAAAGTAATCTAATCTTGCAAGTGTTTGACTGTTAATTAAAGAAATTTGAACAGGACCTTGCATATACATTAAAACAAATTGACCCATGTTATTGATTTTGAAAGCCAAACTTTGTGGGAATTTATCACCCATTAATTGTCTTAGATAACTAATTTTGTTATAAGCTTCTTGAGACATAGTTCTAATTGCTGCTGTTATTCCGGAAACATATAAAACTGATGAAATCGAGTTATTGACATTAAATGATTCGATTACTTGATCAGCAATTTTATTAACACTTTCTGCATATCTTTCTTTTGAAATTGATAAACCAAAACTAAAGGTTGGATCCTGAGCAGCTCCTGAATACTCTGACGGATTAGCTGCAATTTGTTGTAAAACAGCATAAGTTTCGTTAGTTAATAAATCAAAATATTGTCTAATATACACTTTAGTTTGATTTAAATGAGTTATATCATTTTGTGATAACCCAAAAACTGGAATATCTAAATTCTTAAAAAAGTTATTGTACACGTCTGTACTATTTCTTTCTTGACTTTTTCCAGAATCGTCTTGATTATTCTTTGCACTATTACATGAAGCCGCAACAGTTGGTAGAGTAATCGCTGTTGAACCTAATAAAATAGTTAATAATTTTGAATATATTCTTTTCATAAATTAATTATATAGATTAAGTTAAAAACAAGTGCTATTTTGTCTAGTTTTTCAGTCTTAAAATTTTTATTTTTTAGATTTTGTAATTAAAATTTTAAAAACTTGTTTAACTTAAAAATGAGTAAGTTTTCTTTGCAACATTTTTCATAATAAAACTAATTAAAACAATAAATATTCAACACTAATTTTAAAAAATATTTAGCCAAAGTAATTAAGCAACTAAATAGCTGTTTTTCAGCTAATTAAGTACCTAATTTAGCTAAAAAATTACTCAAAAATATCCAATTTTTGTGATTTTTCACAATCTTTGGTAAAAGCAAAACAGCCAGCAAATTAAGGTCAATGAAAGCGAAATTATGGTATTATTTAAATGCTATTATAAATAAGAGAGGTGAAAATGACAGCTTTAGCAGTTTTTCTTGTAATATTTGCAATTTTAATAATCATTGTTTCGCTATTTATGTCTCCTGATTCAAATGGTTTTTCAGGTGCATTAGTAGGTTCAGGTGACTTGGAATTATTTAAACATTCTAAAGAACGTGGAATTAAAAAAGTTTTAAAATATTCAATGCTTGTTTTTGCATTTATTTTAATTATTATTTCAATTATTGTTAGAGTATTGCATTCAGGAAACTAAAAAGGAAAATATGGACAAAAAATTAATTTTAAATTACATTAAAACAGCTAAGGCAAAGTCTTTTATTGAAATTGCTAAGCATTTTAAAATTCACCCAAAAGATAATAAGACTTTAACTCTGACTTTATCAGAATTACAATCGGAGTATTTAATTTTCAAAAATAATAAAGACCAGTACTATGCACCTGAATTGAAAGAAACAATTCAAGGTGTTTTAAATGTCTCAGCAAAAGGTAATTTTGGTTTTGTTGATTACAACATCGATGAAGAAAATAACACAAAAGACAGCGTTTATGTACGTAGTTTTAATTTCAACAGTGCTATTAATGGTGATTTAGTACAAGTGAATGTTTATGGCTCATCTGATGATACAGAATTAAATCACGGAGTAATTACAAACGTTATTGAACGTAATAATCAAACAGTAATTGGATTTATTAAAGATAAAAATGCAACTAAATATTTTGTACCAGTGGATAATCGTTTTAAATCTGTAAAGTTCCGTTTAGTTGCTTCATTAGTGCCAACTAAACTAAATGACTTGGTTATGGCTGATATTTTAGCTTACGAAAATTCAACAGTTTCAATTTCTGTTTCAAGAGTTATAACAAATGAAGCTGACCCAATGGTGTTTGTTAAAGCATATTTAGAAAAAGTCAAAGCACCACATGGTTTTCCAGAAGAACTAACTGAAGAAATTGCCAATATTCCAACAACAATTGATACTGAAGATCAATCGAACCGTCGTGATTTAACTAATCAAATGATTGTTACAATCGATGGTGATGACACTAAAGATTTTGATGATGCTATTACTGTTAAAAAGCTTGCTAATGGGAATTACTTTTTAGGAGTTTATATTGCTGACGTTTCACATTATGTTAAAGAAGATACTTTAATCAATGCTGAAGCTTTAAACCGTGGAACAAGTATTTACTTAGTTGACCGTGTTATTCCAATGCTTCCTGAACAATTATCAAATGGGATTTGTTCACTTAATCCGAATGAAAAAAGATTTGTTATTGCTTGTGAAATGGAAATTAACAGCAAAGGTGAAAATGTCAAGATTGACATTTTTCAAGGAATTATTGAATCAAAATACCGTTTAACTTATAAACAAGTAGATCAATACTTTAACAATCAAACTGAATTGTTACCAAAAGCTTATTCAGACACTGAATTAACTTCAATGCTAGATCAAGCTAAAGAACTATCACAAATTCTGCATGATTTTAAAATTAATCAAGGTTATGTTGACTTTGAAATTGATGAACCAAAAATTAAATTAGATGAAAACGGTTCAGTTGAACGTATCATTATTCATCAAAGAGGTTTTTCAGAAGTTTTAATTGAAGATTTTATGGTTAGAGCAAATGAAACGGTGGCTAAATATTTATTCGATAAAAAACTACCAGTTTTATATCGTGTTCACGAAAAACCGGATGAATTAAAACTTGAAGGTTTAAAAAATTCTTTAGGCGCAATTGGCATTAGCACAAAAGAATTAAACCCAAACACAATCAATCCTAATAAGTTTGCTGATTTTGTCAAACATGTTAAATTAGACCGTGATGATGATTTTGTTAAATTAATGTTTTTAAGATCAATGCAAAAAGCGGTTTATTCAGACCATAACATTGGACACTTTGGACTGGCTTCTGAATTTTATTGTCATTTTACAAGTCCAATTAGACGTTATCCGGACTTAATTATTCATCGTATTATTAGAAACTTTTTAATCAACAAAGATAAAAGTCATTTAGCTGAATTTAAAGAAATCTTACCTACATTTGGTGATTTAAACACACGTAGTGAACAAAAAGCAGTCCAAATTGAACGTTCAGTTAATGACTTAAAATTCGCTGAATTTTTAAAAAATCAAGTTGGAAAAACTTTCAAAGCACAAATTTTATCAATTTTAAACTTTGGTTTCTTTGTTGAGTTTGATTTTAAAGCAAGTGGTTTAGTACATAAAAGCACACTAATTGATGCAGAATATACAGCCAATGAAACTTTAACTAAATTAGTATCAGACAAAAGAACTTTTACAATTGGTGATTGAGTTGAAGTTGTTGTTTTAGGTGTTGATTTAGTTGAAGGTAAAGTTGAATGTGTTTTAAGTGACTTATATCAAAAATATGTAGAACAAAAATTTCAAGAAGAATCTAAAAGAAAAAATGCAAGCAATAAGAAATAAACTAGATCCAAATAACAAACTAGTCAAAAACTCATTAGGTTTTGACTCAGATCTTTATATTTATCAAGACAAAACAATGTTTAATTATTCAGTAGATACTATTTTGCTGGGTAATTTTATTTACTTAAATCATAAAATTCACCATGCTTTAGAAGTAGGAGCAAATAATGGCGCTTTATCAATTTTTGTTGCTAGTCGAAATAAACAATTAAAAATTGATGCTGTAGAAATTCAAACTCAAGCTTATGAATTAGGACTTAAAAACGTTGAATTAAATAACATGGAAAATCAAATTAATTTTATTAATCAAGATTTTAAGTTATTTTGAAAACAACACACTAAACAAGGATTAAAAAAATATCAAACCATTTTTTGCAACCCTCCATTTTACCCATATGACAAAACTAAAATATCAAACAAAGTTTCTACGTCTAAATTGATTGCAACTCATGAAGTTGAATTAAATTTAGATCAACTAATTGAAGGTTGTTCAAAAATAATTGAGCAAAAAGGATTTTTAAATCTAGTTTTACCAATTGAAAGATTAGTTGATACTTTTGAAATTTTACGTAAATACAAATTTGAACCGAAACGCGTTAAATTTGTATTTCCAAGAATTGATGACAAGCCTAAGTTTTTCTTAGTAGAAGCTAGATATCAAACAGGTTGAGGAACACATTTTTTACCTAATTTATATTTACATGATTCAACTAATAAAACAGATTCATCTTATTTACCAGAAGTAAAAGAACTTTATAAACCAATTAAAGTTCAAAAGGATTAATATGAAAAAACATTTTTACATAACAACACCAATTTATTATGCTAGTGGAAATTTACACATCGGGCACTTATATACAACCACTTTAGCTTGAACAATTGCTAACTACAAAAAGTTAGATAACTTTGAAGTAAAAATGTTAACTGGTAGTGATGAACACGGCTTAAAGATTCAACAAAAAGCAGCTGAAGCAAACTTAGATCCGCAGCAATTTGTTGATAATTTGGTTGCTAAATACAAACAATTATGAGTTGACTTTGGAATTGATTATGATTTTTATTCTAGAACATCAAATCCAAAACACAAACAAGCTGTTAAACATATTTTTGAAACCTTTGTTAAAAAAGGATTCATTTACAAAGGTTCATATCAAGGTCTGTACTCAGTAAGTGATGAAGAGTTTTTAACAGAAACACAAGCTAAGTTTGAAAAGGGAAAATACTTCCACCCAACTAGCGGACATGAGTTAATTACTGTTTCAGAAGATAGTTATTTTTTCAAAATGGATTTATTAAGCAACTGATTAAGTAAATATATTTCAAACCACCCAGAATTTTTAAGTCCACAAAAAATTGTTAATGAAATGCAAAATAATTTCATTAACAAAGGGCTAGAAGACTTATCAGTAACAAGAACTAACATTGACTGAGGAATTAAATTAGACTCAGATCCTGAACACACTTTATATGTTTGATTAGATGCATTATGCAACTATATAACAGCTTTAGGTTATGATCCAAACAATCAAAAACAACCATTAGATTTTGATAAATTCTGAAATTGCAAAAATACTCAAGTTGTTCATTTAATTGGTAAAGAAATTGCGCGTTTTCACATGATTTATTGACCAATCTTTTTAAAAGCATTAAACCTAAAACAACCAAGCAGAATTCAAGCACATGGTTGAATCGTTACTCCGACTGGTAAAATGTCAAAATCAAAAAACAATGTAGTTGATCCATATGACTTATTAAAAGAATTCGATCCTGAAATGATCAAATATTACTTAGTATCTCAAATTTCTTTAGGTGAAGATGGGGTATTTGATTATGACCGTTTAATTGATGTAATTAATGCAGATTTGGTTAATAATTTTGGTAATTTAGTTTCAAGAACTCTAAAAATGATTTCAAACAAGTTTGATTCACCACTTATTTATGTTAATTCAAATAATCCTTTAGATTTAGAAATTGAAACCAAAATTGAACAATCGATAACTCAATACAAAGCTTACTTTGATACATATCAAATCGACAAAGCTTTAAAAGTTGCAATTAATCTAGCTTCAGATTTAAACAAATACATTGATTTAACTGAACCTTGAAAAATACAAGATCTAAATCAGTTAAGTATCGTTTTATACCGCTTGTTAAACGGAATTTATGCTGTTAATTTATACTTATCAGTTGTTTTAAAAAACAAATCAAACCAAGTGCTTAAAGCAATTGGTCTAACTAAATTTGATTTTGATTTAATTACAAACAAATCAAAATTTGATAAGATTAAATTAGCTGAGAAGTTTATGTACTTCCCTCGTTTAAAAAAACAAATTCAATAAATTATAAGGAGTTGCCATGATTTTTGCAAAAGCAACTAAATATACAATTAATCCTGAAAAACTAAAAGTATTCATTGATTACTTATTTGTTTTAACTAAAAAAACAAGAGTTCAAGAATTTAACTTATCATTTGAATATGCTCTAGAAACAAATGATAAGATCTTAATTCTAGAAAGATGATCAACTAAAGAGTCATATAAAAACTTTATTCACTTAAATGAATTCAAAAAAGAACTTAAAACTTTAGAAAAAATGTCAAAACACACTGAAGTGTTATATGAAGTAGAACTTGCTAAATAACAGCAAGTTCTTTTTTCATATTGACAATACAAATATGAAAAAAATTTTCATAGTGACTTTCTAGTAAATATAGGGCATGTTTTAGATTATAATTTAACAGGATAAAAATAAGTAATTCAATTACTTAGTCAGGCAAGAATTTAGCCTGTATTTTTTAAAATCATAATATTTATATATAACAATAACTAAACGGAGACAAAATGAGTGATAAATTGAAAAAAATCATATTAGGTTCTTCATCACTTTTAGGTTTATTTGCTCTAACAGGAGTTGCTGCATCATGTGGTAGCGATAGTTCAAATAAAAACACCGGAAAAGATGGTAATGGAACTGTAGGTGGAGACGAAAACTTTTTTGGTGGAACTAACTTAGAAGAAAGAATTGAAAATGGTAGATCAGGTGCTGCTATTTCTCCAAAAACTCAAGGTTTTGACCAAACTTCTAGAGCTGAAACAATAGTGGCTCACACTTTCTCAGAAAGTGGTGCTCAATCAAGAGCATTAAATGCCATAAGAGATGTTTACAACAAATTAGTTGATGCAAACAAAAAAGCAATTGAAGGTACAGCTGAAGGTCAAGAACCTAACTTACCAAACCCTGAAGTTTCATCAGCTGCATTACCAGTAAAATTCCAAAATATTGGTTCAGGTTACCCAGCAGGTGCAAACAAAGTAAGTCTAGACATTGTTTCTAAAAACAAAAGTTTATATGATATTGTTTTAAACTATACACCAGTTGCATCTAACTTAGCTGAAAACAATATGTTACTAAGTTTTAACTCTGCACAAACTTCATTAAACACTGATTTAACAGATTTTTCAGAAAAATTCGTTTCAAGTAACTTAAACTCTGAAGGTATTGACAACGTTTCAACATGAGTGCTACCTGCATTTAAATCAACAAACGTTTTAGCAATTAACTCTCCGGTTTTATCATACATAGTTAAATCATTAAAAGATGCTGGAGTAACTGTTGAAGCAGGCTCAGAAAGCTTCTTTAATGAGATTGAAACAAAAGGTGTTAGTGACCGTGAAGGTGTTCAAGGTATTTGAGGAACACCAGTTTCAAACATTTCTGAATTAGCAAAAGGAATGGTTTTAAGTAAAGAAATTTTTGAATCATATGACAAATTAATTGAATTTGCTTCAAGAGTACAACCATTATTTGAAAATTCAAAAACAGGTACAAAAGCAAACGTCCATGTATTTGGGGTTGATAGTGCAACATCATTATATACACAAGCTGTTTTTGCTGAATTAAATGCTGATCCTAGAAAAATGATTCAAGCAGTTAATAAATCAGGTGGTATAACAAAAGTTTCATATCAAGCTTTACATACTGATGGTTCAGAAGCAAGAATTGCTTCAGAAACTATCTATAACAAAATTTCATCAGCTGTTCAATCAGGAGGTGTAAAATTACTTCCAGGTGGACAATTCTCTTCAAATGATCAAGTAAAACATAGATATGCTTTCTCAATTGGTTCAACAGCTGGATACAGCCACAACTTCATTAATGCTGAACAAAAAACAATTATTGAATATAAAAAAGATGGAAGAATTGACAATACATTAAGTTTTGAACCGAGAAGTTTTGACAATATTCCATCAAATACAAGTGCAATTATGGGAATTAGTGCTTTTTCAAGTTTACCTGAAAAAGAACAAAACAAAATAAAACGTAATACTCAACCAAGTGAACAAATTACTAAATGACAACCTTTATATGTTTATGGAGGTCGTAATAACCCTATTTTAGCTCATGATTATTTAGCACAAACATATACAAATAGTGAAAATGAAACAATTAAAGTGCAATTACCAGCATTCTCTTATGCATTTGCTGATGCTGAAAGTCAAAAAGCGTTCGCAGATAGAGTTGCTGTAGCAGAATTTGATTACACAAAAGCTGCACTTTTTGCAACATTAGCATTCAATAAATCTGAATTAGGTAAATATGCTGATTATATTGCTAAATTAAAAGAGTTAAATTTATATGCTGGTACAGTAATTACTAAATTAGGTAACAATGGAGTAGATGATCCTACAACAACCGTTTCTATTCTATTTATTGTAAAAGACGCAATTGACACATCAAACGAAAATGCAAAAGTTAGACCATTAAAAGATTCAGCTATTCAAGCAATTGCAACTGCTGGATATGAAAAAATAACATTAAACAAAACACAAATTTTACAAGAAGAGGAATTACATTCAATTCCTACCCCAAGTAAATGAAGAAAAGAAAACCAATATAATGTTATTTATTCTCAAGGTCCATCAATCATTGGTTTAAGATCTAACCCTGTTAACCAAGATGCCGCAAAAGCATTTGTTAAATGATTATTAACAACAGATAAGAAATATGATTTTGCTAATGGAAACGGTAAATTAAACTTAACACCTAGAGACTTCTTACAAAGACAAATGAGCTACATTTTACCATACAAAGGATTTGAAGCAGCTGAAGGAACAGCATCACTATTCGGTAAAAATGAATACTTAAAAGTTGCTTTAAGCTTATTTGGAAAAGGTGCTACAGATAAAGATTACAGAGTTTATGAAGAACCAGGTTCATCAAAAGCTCAAACATTTAGAAATTCAATCGATGCTGCATGAGAAGGATTACAAAAATCAGTTGACAATCAAACAGCTGCAACTGATAAAATTCAAGATTTCTCAAACTTTGCATCTAAAATTCAAGCTTAATATTTAAATAATGAAAAATATAGTTTACCGTTTCGGTAAATTATATTTTTATAAAATTAGAAACGAGAAAAATGTTTAAGAAAACAAAATTTTTATTTCCACTAATAACCATAGGTAGTGTTGCAGGATTGACATCGATAGTTGCTTCATGTGATGATACAAATAACTACAAAACTTTTGATTTTAAATTTGATGGTGATTTAGTATTAAAGGCTGATAGAAACAGTTTACAATTTAACATTCTACCAGCTGATAAATTAAGTGACTTTTTAAACTCTAAGTTTAATAAAGCAATAAATGATTTAAAAAGTGAAATTGCTGAATATTTTACTAGTCAATATGAACCTGAAATTAAATATTCAGGAACTAATGAATTTTTAATACCTTCAGCTTCTAAATTTTCAGATTATCCAAAAAGTATAAAAGTAAATGTTCAAACCAAATCATCTAAATTTACATTTGATTTTAAATTCGAATCAATTGATCAAAATTTAGAATTAGGTAAATTAGGTGAAAAAGGTCAATCTGCTGAACAACAAAAAGCCGCTGCAAAAATAGCATCAATTAAAGTATCTAATAACTTTGGTTATATAGCATATTATCAAGGTTTAAATAGAGATAATAAAAAAGTTGAACTACCAGTTAATTTATTCTCATCAGCAATTAATAAAGTTGTCGATTCATCAATAAACCCTACTTTAAGCAATTATCAAGTTGTTGTTGATCCTTCAATTTATAAAACTTTAAATATTGATTGAGAAGCACCAATTAATAAAAACTTATCATTCAAAGCTAAAGTTTTATCAGCATCAGATGGTGACACTTTTACAATTGAAGCAAAAGAAAGCAAAATTATAGCTGGTCAACAAATTACTAAAGGTGAAACATACAAAATTCGTTTAGCAGGTATAGATACGCCTGAAAAAGCCGTTGGTAGTGGTAAAAATGTTGTTGCCGCTGCTCCATTTGAATATTCTTTTGCTTTATTAGCATCTAAGTTTGGTGAAAAGGTATTAACAAACAAGGAAGTAATAGTAGGATTTGTTGAAGGTAAAGATGCATATGAAAGAATTACAGCTGACATTTTCTTTGGTGATAATTTCCAACATTCATATAACACAGAAATTGTTAGAGCAGGTTACACATTACCTTTAGCAAAACAAACATATAATCCAGAAGGTACTCAACAAGTTGGATCTTATGAAGCTGTTATTTATCCAGAAATTGCTAAAGCTATGGCTGAAGCTAAACAAAACAAACGTGGATTTTTCCACTACTTTGAAAATTCAAGTCAAGTTGCAAGATTTATTTATTTAATTAAACCTAATACTTCATATATTCCATTTGAAAAATTAGTCGAAAATAAATAATTATACTACCAATTTCATATAAATAAAGCATTACCTAAGGGTAATGCTTTATTATGGTAAAATATAAATATACTCAAAATTTAATTTAACTTAGTAAAAAATGAAAGGAAATTAATGAAACTGATAAGCAAATTAGTCTCTTATTTTAAAGAGAAATCAGTTACAGTTGATGAAGAATCATTAGCAAAAATTAACAAGTATGTTGATGAATTCAAAAGTTTAGACAAAGATTCAATCCCTTCAATTGAACTTAAAAACCTAAACATTGACTTCGGTGAAACATTAGCTGTAGATGATGTAAGTTTCAAAATCCCTGAAGGTAAATTAGTTACATTATTAGGACCATCAGGTTCTGGTAAAACAACTACATTAAACGCCATTGCAGGATTATTAACAGTAACATCTGGAAAAATCTTATTCAAAGGAAAAGACGTTACAGATTTTACACCACAAAAAAGAAAAATAGGTTTTGTGTTCCAAAACTATGCTCTTTATCCTCATATGAGTGTTTACGCTAATATCGCATTCCCATTAAAAAATGACGCTGATTGACAAAGAAAATTCTACATGAAGAAAGAAAAAGCAAAAAGCGACATTGAGAATGTTTATTTAGCTAGATTAGGTGCTAGTGAAGATGAAATTAAAGCAGTTGAACAAGCACATGAAAACTGAACAATAATCACAGAAGAAACAACACATAAACTAAATGAAGTTTATGCAAGATTAGTAGCTAACTATGAAAAAGCTCATACAGATTACAAAATCACACTAGTACATGAAAGTTCAGATATTTCATTATTAAGTAAAAATGTTATTAAAACAAACAAACAAATTAGTTTAGATTCAAAATCAAGAATTTCTGAAATCAAAAACAAATTTGCTACAGAATCTGCTAATGGTTCATTAGCTGAATCATTAAAAGATATTAATGTATTTAATGGAGAATTTAATTCATCAATCTTAAAATACAAAGCTGGTTCAAAAGAACAAATGGAACAAGAAATTCAAAAACTACAAGATTTTGTTGCTTACTTAATGCAAATTGATTTTGCAGAGTTAACTTTAAAATCTAGAATTTCAATTGTTAACTTAGAAGGTAAGGCTTTAAAATTAATTACTCGTTATAAATACATTATCAAACAAGAAGAAATTGTAACAAAATACATTACTCTTAAAAAAGATGCTAAAGAAAAATACTTACAAGAAAAAGTTGCATTTAAACAAGCTTTAGCTTCAGATCAAGAATACAATGAATTATTAAAAGATTCAAAAATCTTACCTATTATTGCTAAAAAACACTTTAATACTTTAAAACATGAATTAGCTCAAAAATATGAACTAGCACAAAGAATTAAAGAAATAAGACAAGGTGCAGATTTATTAACTGAAGAAGATAAAGCAAAAATCAAAGAGTTTGCTAAAGATGATATTTCATTGAAAAAAGCAATCCACAACGAAGTTATGGAAGTTGCTAAACGTGTTGATATTGTTAAAATCTTACAAAAGAAACCAACACGTTTATCAGGGGGACAGCAACAACGTGTATCAATTGCCCGTGCTATTGTTAAAAAACCTGAAATCTTATTAATGGATGAACCATTATCAAACTTAGATGCTAAATTACGTATTTCAACACGTCAATGAATTAGAGAAATTCAACAATCTCTAGGAATTACAACAGTATTTGTTACTCACGACCAAGAAGAAGCTATGTCTATTTCAGACATTATTGTATGTATGTCAACAGCTAAAGTACAACAAATTGGTTCACCACTAGATTTATACAACAAACCTAGAAATCAATTCGTTGCTCGTTTCTTAGGAATGCCTGAAATGGGACTGTTCCAATCTACATACAACAACGGTTTATTAATAATGGGTGGAGTACAATTGCCAAATGTTAAATTAGTAGATAAAGACAATTTAACATTAAACGTTGGTGTACGTTCAGAAGATTTCATTATCAAAACACAACAAAACGAATATATGTTTAGTGGTAAAGTAGTTGTTCAAGAAAACTTTGGTAAAGAAAGTAAATTAGTAGTTGATGTTAAAAATGTAGGAAGAGTTAACTTCTTATTAGATAACTCATACTCATACAAACAAAATGACGATATTTACTTTGACGTACCATTAAACAAACTACACGTATTTGACGCCGAATCTGAAGAAAGATTAGAATACAATGTTCAATAGAAATTTATTTCATTTAAACATTCAAAAGAAATTATCATTTTTATTTGGTTGATCTACAAAAAAACAAGCAAGTAAAAAATCTACTTTATCACATTCAATTTTAGATAAGAAAACTCCTATGTGAGTTCCATTATTGCTATTGTTACCTGGTATCTTATTACTAGCAACATTTACAATAGCTCCTATGTTTATGAACTTAATCCGTTCATTTAGTACAAGCACAGGGGAATTTACAGTAAATAACTATGTATCTGTTTTTACAGATGCTCGTTTTGCAGTAGGGGTTAGAAACTCATTTATTTATGGAATGTTTGTTTTACCTTTTGTTATGATGATTGCTTTAGTAATTTCATCAGTTATTGCTAAGCTTTATCGTAAATATGCAAAAGGTTTCTGACAAACAGTATTCTTCATGCCATATATTACTAATGGTGTTGCTGTTTCTTTAGCTTTTATCCAATTATTTAGTACATATGGACTATTAAACAAAACTTTAGGAACATCAGTTCCATGATTAACTACAAACAGTAGATATACATTCAATGCTTTAGTAGCTATGATTATTAATGGTATTTGAAATGGTCTTGCATTCAATATCTTAATTTTCACAACAGCTATGTTAGGTGTTGATAAAAACTTATACCGTTCAGCTTCAATCGATGGAACTAACGGTGTTAAACAATTTTTCACAATTACACTACCATCAATTAAAAGCACAATTAACTTCTTAATCACACTAGGAATTATTGGTGGATTAAAAGTTTTCCCACTTGCATTATTTGAAAACAAACCAGAAAATGCATTTAACAGTGGAGGTGGATCATTAATGCTTTTTGTGTACTTAGTTACACAATCAGGTAACTTCCAATTAGCCGGTGCTGCCAGTTTATCACTATTTATTATTGGAGTGGCATTCTCTTCAATCGTACGTGGTGGATTCTTTATGATGCAACACACATTAAACAACTTAGGAGAAAGAAATGTTTGAGTTAAAGTTAAAGCTTCAGAGAAGCTTGATTCAGCGAAAACTTCGTAAGAATCAAGAACGTGTTTCTTCTCAAGTTACCGAAAGCAATCTTGGAAAAGTTATTCTAACTAGTTCTTTAAAATTATTATTACTTTCATTTTTTGGTGTAGTTATTCTATTCCCATTCATTTACATGATTTCTATTTCATTTATGAATGATAGTGAAGCTGCATCTTTAAAAACAGAATTCAGATTCTTCCCTTCATTTTCTGAAGGTGTTACATATTTAAATGGTGGTTTTGTTACAAAACCATGATCAGAAGTTGTAGCTAATACTTATGCTAGAGCCTTTGCTACAGGATATTGAAGTGCTATTACTTTAACATTATTAAATGTTGTAATTTCTGTTTCACTAAAAGTTATTATTACTTTCTTAATGGGATATGCCTTTTCATTAAGAAACTGACGAGGAAAAGGGTTAATTTGATTCTTAGCTCTTGCCTTGCTTGTTTTACCAGAAGTAGCGTTATTAGCTGGACAATATCAAGTTGTTGTTGATACAGGTTTAGCTAAAACTTATGGTAAATTCCTATTTGCTGTAGCCTTACCGTTTACAGCTAGTGTTTTTAACACAATTATGTACAAAAATGCTTTTGAAGCAATTCCAGGTAGAATTAAAGAAGTTTCATTAGTAGATGGAGCTGGTGGATGAAAATACTTAGTTAAAGTCGCATTCCCTATGGTTATGCCAACAACTTTAACAATCTGTATTCTAACAGCACTTGCTTCATGAAACTCATACCTATGACCATCATTAATTTCAACAATTTCAGATCAAAAACTAGACGTTGTATCTGTTTGATTATTCAGAGCTGGAATTAACCCAGATGATCCTGAATCAGGAGCAAACACATTACAAAACGTTAAACTTGCAGCTAGTTTACTTGTTATTTTACCTATGTTCATTGTTTACTTACTTGCAAGAAAAAGAATTATGGCAGCTATTTCAAGACAAGGTTCAACAATTAAAGGATAATTATGAAAAATTACAAAAGAAAAGTTATTACTTGACTAATTTTAACTATAATAGCCTTTATTGCCATAATTACACTTTCAATTTTGATTAATTCCTTATCATCAACTCTAGAATTAACTGAAAAAGTAACTTTAGACCAAAAAATTGTTGATACATACCAATTTACTAAAGCTTATTCAATAGGAGGTTTAGCATTAAGCTGTTTAATTTTCGTAATTGGTTCTGTTATTTCATATGCAGGACTAAAATCATGAAAATATGCTGAAATGTTTAGTTAATTATGAAATTTAAATTTAATTTTAAAAAGAAACTTCCTTTATTAATTGGTTCATCAGTTCTAGCAACTTCTGCACCATTATTAGCAGTTTCATGTTTATATGAAAATAACACAACAGTGCTATATGCTAAAAAGTTTATAAATAACAATGGATTGATTGTTAAACAAAAAGTTGCTGATCCTAAAAAGCCAGCTTTAGTAAATTTTGAAAATGCATTATTTAATAGTAATTTATTAACTTATACATTTAGTGGTTTTGATTACAGTATTAAAAGCAAAATTGATATTAACAATGAACATTTAAATCACCATGTTAAGAATTTATTTGTTTTTGAAAATCATCTTTTTAGCAAAAACCAAACTGCACTTGATTCAATTACAATTTCAGAGCAACGTCAAAAAATTGAGCCATTATTAGATAAATTAATTACTTTAGGTAATGAATTAATACAAGAACAAAAATCACAAAATTTAATAGTATTTAACACAGCTGAAAAAATAGTTTCATGAAGTGAAAATACAAGTGACAAAAAACCTTCTTTACCTGAAAAATATAAAGAATTAAGTAGTTTAATTTCACAAGTTAAAAACTTTAGTTACTATGATTTATCAGATTTAACATCATACGTTACAAAACAAGATGTTGAAAATGTTGTAAATAATTTCTTAAAAGATACACCTTTTTACTCAAAATATTTACAATCATTATCATCAACAGATAATAATGACAAAGTTGTTGCAGACGCAATTGCTGAACATGCTTATGTGTTTAACTTTAGGGTTTTACTAAAAATTGGTGATTATATTCCTTCAAAAGACTTCCAAAGTTTTCAAAATGAACTATTGGGATCAAATGTTGAATTTAACTTTGATAAAGTTGAAAACAGTGCAAAAGAATCAATTGTTAAACTATTTAACTTTATCAAAAGAACATTCCCAACATATAGAGTATCTCCAACAGCATCTCCACGTCGTGGAATTGCAACAGGATTTGCTCCTGAATATGTAATTAAAGGTGTTAACCCTAACACAAACACATTATCAGATGATTACAGGGTTTTTGAAGTTAATAAAGTTAATAGTGATAAACAAACTGCACTATCTGATAATCCAGATACAGTAACATCTGTATTAACTTCTGAACAAGCAGCTTCATTTATTAATAGTCCTAAATTGTTTTTAGAATTACATCCTGATTTAATTTATCTACCTTCTATTACTACTAATTTAAATAGAATTTCAGCAGCTGAAAGAAATATAAAATTAAATGAAGAATCAGGAAATGATGCTCGTGTTGAAAAACTAAGAAAAGATATTGTTAAATATCGTAAAGACAATGACGACTTAAATAATCAAAGAAGCATTTTAAAATCAATGTTAGTTTCAGCTAATGAAAAATATGCCAAGGTTCAAGAATTAACAAATAAATTAAATGATCCTGAACAAGCATCTAAAAAAGCTGAATATGAAGCTGATATTCAATCACTAAACCAAGAAATTAAAGATCAATTACAATTAGTTCAAAATAAATTTAACGAGCCAGAATTTGCAACTTACAAAGCTGATTACCAAAAAGCTCTTGATATTTTAAACGAACAAATTGAAGAAACGACAACAAACATTGAATCATTAAATGAACTATATGCAAAAACTTTATTTGCAAACGGTTTATACAAAATTCAATTAATTAAAGGTAGATATGCTTATTCAAACAATAATAAAATAGATACTGTTTGATTAGAATTTTATGACGCTAAATCTGACAAATGATACATGTTAGATATTTATAAAGCATATCTTTCATATCAACCATCATCAGTAGACACTTCATACAATATTGAAAACAATTTTATGGAAACTCTACCTGCTGGATATGAAGTAAGTGAAGCTTACGCCAAAGCTGTTAATGTTAAAGATGCTTCAGGTAATGTACCAACTATTAAACAAGTTGAAGAGCCAATGGTGTCAGTAGATACACAACCTACAGTGGATAATCGACCAACTGTAGAACGAAACAACATGCCTGATCCAATGGCTGAAAACAACTCAAGACAACCAGAAGCTGAAAACACTACTCAACCAACTGCAGACAACAGTCAAAATCAACCAAGCGAAAACACACGACCCACACTTGAAAATTCAACTACTGAAACAAATAATAAACCAGCTGTAGAAGAAAATTCAAATCCTACACCATCAGAAAACGGTTCAACAACAACTACTTCTGAAACAACAACAAACGAAGGTTCTGAGAATTCTACAATGCAACCAGAATCATCTCCCAGTGAATAAATCTACAGCAGAAAATAACCAAGCCGAATCTAATTCAACTACTGTAGATTCACAAGATAAAACAAATGAACCAGAAAAAAGTGAAGATCAATTAATTGAAGAAGCTAATGCTACTAATTCAGATATTAATGTCTTAAAATCAAAAGAAATTTTCAACGATTCAAGAGTTAATTCAGATTTAAAAAATCGTGTTTTAACAACACAACTAGGATATCAAGAAACATATGATAATTATGTACAAGGTTCACCTGTTGAATCAGGTCAATGACAAAGTGATATTAATAAAATGCAAGCTTCAATTTATGATTTAGTTAAAAACATTCAAAGTTTTGACCCTTCAGTTACTTATCAATCATTAGGTATTAAAGAAATTACTAAAAGACCTGATGATGGACAAAAATTTAGTAATGAAACAGAAGGTGGTTCATTTAACAGAGTTGTCACAGGACAACCAACTGCATAATAATAAAAACATTCCGTAAGGAATGTTTTTTGTTGCCTTAAAGACAAAACTAAAACACCATATAGGTGTTTTAGTTAGCTTCAGTTTGATAAATTTCAATTTGTAAATCAAATTCAGTATGTGCTTCAGTATCTTTATCTGAATACATTTGGTATTTAAAGTTTAAATAATTACTTGAAACTGTAAATTCTTGTACTTTTGTAAATCAATTCATTACAATAGGATTTGGATTATTTGGTACTGTTAAATTAATTGTAACATCACCAAAACCTTCTTGTAATAATTCTACAGTTGTGTTGTCTGTATAGAAAATTGCTTTGTTATCATAAAGTTCAATAATGTTTTTTTGATTTAGTTTTGGTTCATTGAAAATTAATTGTTTAAAACCTTCTTCAGGATATTCTTCAATAGTTAACGGAGCATCAAATTGGATAATTTGTTGTTTATTATCATGCAGAGTTGTAAATACTGATTTAAATTTAATTTTATTATTCATATTGTTTTAACCTATCTAAAATTAATTCTTTACCAAATAAATAAATTGCTTTAGCTAATTCAGGACCGTGTTGTACTTGAGTTGTTGCTAATCTAATTGGCATAAATAAGTTTTTGCCAGCTACTCCTAAATCAGTTTTTGTTTGATCAATTGCTTGTTGAATTAAACCAACAGTAAATTCACTGTCAACAAGTTGTTTTAAAACACTGGCAAAGTGTTTTACTACATTTAATTCAGTTTCACTAAATTGTGCTTTAACTAAATTACCAGGATTTAAATATTGATCTAAATTAGCTTTTAATTCACTGATAGTTGTTGCGTTTTGTTTAAATGTTTCAACAAATAAATCTAATCATTGATTATCTAATTTAGCTTCTAAATTCATTAAGGCGATTAAATCAGTATTATCTTTGTTTTTTAAATATTGTTTTGAGAATCAATTCATTTTAGTTTCGTCAAACTTAGAAGGGCTTTTAGATAATCTAGCTGGATCAAATTTTTCAATCAACTGTTGTTTTGTCATCATTTCAGTAGCATCAGCTGCGGTTCAACCTAGTAAAGCCAAGAAGTTAAATAAAGCTTCTGGCATATAACCTTCATTTTTATAATCTTCAATAAACTGTTTTGTATCTAAATCACGCTTAGATAATTTTTTACCTTCCATATTAGTAATAATTGTCATATGACCAAATGTCGGAACTTGTCAATTTAAATAGTGATATAAAACCAACTGCTTTGGTGTATTTCCAATATGCTCTTCACCTCTTAAAATATGACTAATTTCCATATCATGATCATCTACTACAACAGCAAAGTTATATGTAGGAAAACCATCAGATTTAAATATAACTCAATCAGCTATTTCAGAAGAATTAAAAACAATTTCACCTCTAACTAAGTCGTTTCATTTTAATTCCATATCTTTAGGCATTTTTAAACGATAAGAGTATAAGCCTTTAGCATCACGCTCTTGTTTTTCTTGTTGTGAAATTTTTAGTCAATTTGGATCGTATCTAAAACTAGGTATTCCTTTAGCATCACTTTCAGCTTTTTGAGCTTCAAGTTCTTCAGAGTTATCATAAGCCTTGTAAGCTAAATCGGCTTCTAATAAAACTTGTAAAACTTCTTTATATCTATCAAGTTTTTCGCTTTGACGATATTTGCGATATTTGGAATTAGGATTTAATGGAGACTCATCAGGCACTATTCCTAATCAAGCCAAATTATCTAATTGAGATTCTTCACCTTTATCAACATTTCTTTTTACATCAGTGTCTTCTAAACGGAATACAAAATCTCCGTTAAAATGTTTTGCAAATAAATAGCAAAACAAAGCTGTTCTAGCACCACCAATGTGTAAGTATCCAGTTGGGCTAGGTGCATATCTAGTTCTTACTTTATTCATCTTTTACCTCAAAAATTGTGATAAATATTTTTAATTATACAATTTTTAAAGTTATACTATTTAAATAAATAGTATAATAATGTTGCATCGTTAGCTCAGCCGGTAGAGCAGATGGCTCTTAACCATCGGGTCGCGGGTTCGAACCCTGTACGATGTACCATATCAGTTCAACTGACCAGATACTAACCAAACGGTGAGTTTTATTATGTGGAAAATTTTGTTCCATAATCTTTTTATTTAACTTTTTGACAAAAATGGTAATTAAAATGTGTAAAATAAAATAAGAGAATAAATCAAAAGACTGTCCTGTCTTTTTATTTATGCACTTTTTTAGATTGAAAGGAGGAAAAATGAAAAATTTTAAACACTTTTTTCAAAAATTATTTGGCATTACATCTAAGAAAAAACCTGATTTAAATGCTATTGAAGACTTAAATCAAGACTTAGAAGCCATTCAATTACACCAAACACACATTCATAAACAAAATACTGTTTATAAAAGAACTAGAATGTCAAACTTTGGTTTAAAACTAAGCTTTTTATATGGGCAATTTACTTTAACTACAATTTTATTAATCACAATCGCTACTGCTATAGTATTTGGGGTAGTTAGTGTGTTTTTAGTTAAAAACGTTGGTATTTACAACTTTGGTTTAGCAGCTTTTGGACAAGCGGCTGCTAAAATTATCGTTGTTAACTTAAAGGAATCACAAGTATCTCAAACAGTTAGAAACTTAATTGACCAGTTTGTTTTCTGAATTGCTTATGTTATTTTAAGTATTCCGATATTCTATTTTGGTTATAAAAAAGTTGGCGTTTTATTTACTAACTTAACTGTTTTATTCTTAGTAGTTTCATCAGTTGTTTCATTTAGTTTAGGTTTAATTCCAGGAGTTAATAGTACTTATATTATTGGTGATTTTTCAAACCAAAAAATTAAAGATCTGCTACCAGATTATAGTAAAGCACTTAGTTCACTAATTCCATTATTATGAGACGCACAATCATCAGCAAGTATTATTGCTTTAATGATTTACTCAATTGTTTATGGAGTTGTTTTAGCTTATGTATTTGCAATTATTCAAATCATTGGTGGAACAGCAGGTGTTACAGGTGTTATTGGTGAGTGATATGCTAACGCAAAACAAAAATCATTTGGACAAATTTCTGGTTATATGAATATCATCATTGTTATAATTGCTGTTTTTGTTGGTTCATATTTACCAGGTCGTATCTTACTAGCTCAAGCTGGCTTAGATAACGCTAAACAAATGGAAGAATTCGGAAGAAGCATCCACACAGAACTATACTTTTCACCGAACTTAGTTGCTACAATTTTAGTAAACGTTGTTTACATTATGGTGTTAGACAAACTATTTCCTAAATTCAAACTTGTTAGAGTTCAAGTATTCTCACACAAATCTAAAGAAATTCAACACAAAATTGTTAACGATCCAAAAATTGTTACAGGGTTAACAATATTTAAGGCTAAAGGTGGACATAAAAATGAAGAAATTGATGTATTAACTTCGATTTCATTATTCAGACATGTTCTAAGAATTATTAAAGATGTTAGATCAGTAGACAATCAAGCCTTTATTGTTATTTCTGATGTAAAAAGTATTGATGGAAATATTTACTTACCAGAAACTAAGTTTTAATCATTCAAACAAGCTTATTAGCTTGTTTTTAATTGTTTAAAATCATTATTAAAAAAACAAAAAATTAACAAAAATATTAAATAACAATTAAACATTTAAAAAACAAAAAAGCACTCACAGAGTGCTTTTTTGTATAAAAAAATCTGCAAACGCAGATCTGGTGCCATTTACGAGAATCGAACTCGTGTCGGTTGGTTACGAGTCAACTGTTTTACCACTAAACTAAAATGGCATGGTGGAGATAAGGGGAATCGAACCCCTGTCCACGCAACGAGATTAATGCAACTTCTACAGTTTAGTTTATTTTTGCTAACACTAATTATCTAAAATAAACAAAAAACAAATTAATGTTTGACTCATTTCATTTAAGTTTGTCAACGCTTAAACTATCCTAAAATACCGAATTAATTAATCTAGGAAAATCAATTAACCCACTAGATTGTTATATTAAACAAAAGCTAGGTTTGAAAAGTTGTTCATCATGTATAAGTTTGATGAAGCTGATTTTTGTTGTTTTCCGTTTAGAAAAGCCTAGTGGTATTTATAGTCTACCACACTACTGCCATTACATTAGCCCGAAGCCTGTCGAAACCATTATATCCCCATTAATAGTTATTTAAGGTTTTTAAGACTCTTTTATTAACTTCTTCTTTTATGATTTTATCTCGCTTGTCATATTTTTTAAGTCCTTTAGCAAGCGCAATTTCCAGCTTAATTAAAGACTTTTTATTAAAATACAACTTCAAAGGAATAATTGTTAATGATAAAGAATCTGCTTTGAATTTAAATTTAAGCATTTCTTTTTTATGTAACAATAATTTACGATCACGAAATTCATCACATTTTACATTCATGTATTGTTTAAAATACGCTTCTTTTAAATACATTTCATCTTTATAAATTGAACAAAATGCGTTTGATAAATCAATTGAATTAGCTCTAGCTGATTTTACTTCTCAACCCATTAGTTCTAATCCAACCTCTAATTTATCTAAAATTTCATAATCACGATGTGCCTTTTTATTGGTCGAAATAATTTTCATACATTTATTTTACTTTATTAATTAGAAAAATAAAAAAAGAAATACAAATTTTAAGTTTTTTAGTATAATAGACCCATTTTCCAATTAATTTAGTATAATTATTAATATATATGCAACAACTAAAAAAGGAGTGAATATGGATAAAAAATATAATCATAAAGAAGTTGAAAAAGGTATTGATGCAAAATGACAAAAAAATAAATATTTTCAAAGTCATGATGAAACAAAAAGACCTTTTACAATTTTGCTTCCACCTCCAAATGTTACAGGTAAATTACACTTAGGCCATGCACTAGATGTTTATATTCCTGACACAATTATTAGATATAAAAAACTACAGGGTTATGACGTTTTATGACTACCAGGAATGGATCATGCCGGAATAGCTACACAATCTAAAGTTGAAGATGAAATTTATAAAGCTTCAAAATTAACACGTCATGATTTAGGACGTGAGAAGTTCTTGGATAAAGTTTGAGAATGAAAAGAAGAGTATGCTAAACTATTTAAAAAACAATGATCTACAATCGGATTAGCTTTAGATTATTCAAATGAACGTTTTACATTAGATGCTCAAGCTAATCAAGCAGTTTTAAAAGTATTTGTTGATTTGTATAACAAAGGTTTTATTTACAAAGGCGTTAAAGCGATTAACTGAGATGTTAAGCTTCAAACAGCAGTATCAAATATTGAAGTTAACAACGAACCTACAAATCAAAAAATGTATTACATAAAATATCCAGTAGTTAACTCAAATCAATTTTTAGTTGTTGCCACAGTTAGAACTGAAACTTTATTAAGTGATGTTGCAATTGTTTTTAATCCAAATGATCAACGTTATAAACATTTGATAGGACAAAGTGTAATTCATCCTTTAACTAATAAAATTATTCCTATTATTTCTGATGAATACGTTGATCCAGAATTTGGTAGCGGTCTAATGAAACTTAGTGCCCATGCTGAAGCTGATATTGAAATTATTCAAAAGCTAGGGTTAGAAATTAATGAAACTATTGACAAAAACGGATTCATTAATTGTCCTGAATCTCAATTTCATGGACTTGAAAGATTTGATGCAAGAAACCAAATTGGTCAATATTTATTAGACAACGGATTTATTGAAAAAATTGATGAAGTTGTTTCAAATGTTGGTATTTCAGATCGTTCAAAAACACCAGTTGAAATTTTAGTTCTTCCACAATGATTTGTTAAGATGGAACATTTCAGAGATTTAATTTTAAATAATTTAGATTCACAACAAGGTGTTAAGTTTTTCCCTAAACGTTTTGAAAACACAATGCGTCAATGAATGGAAGATGTTCATGATTGAACTATTTCACGTCAATTATGATGAGGACATCGTATACCAGCATGATACAAAGATAATGAAGTAAAAGTTCAAATTGACTGCCCTGGTTTAGATTGAGTTCAAGATTCAGATGTTTTAGACACTTGATTCTCTTCAGGGCTAGCACCATTTGTTTTCTTAGGTTGACCACAATCAAATCAAAAACTAAATCGTTATTATCCTACTTCACTTTTAGTAACTGGTTATGACATTATTTTCTTCTGAGTTGCTAGAATGTACTTTTTTGGATTAGAATTCCAAGGTCAAAAACCTTTTAATGAATTATTGCTACACGGTTTAATTCGTGATGCGCAAGGACGTAAAATGTCTAAATCATTAAACAATGGTGTTGATCCGATGGAAGTTATTGATCAATATGGTTCAGATGCTCTAAGATGATTCTTAATTACTAACACTACACCAGGGCTAGACATTAGATTTTCAACTGAAAAAGTTGAATCAGCTTGAAAAGTAAATAATAAGCTTTGAAATATTGCAAAATACATTAAAGACTTACCAGACAACAACGTGCCTGCTACTGATGCAGACTTATGAATTATGCAAGCATTATCAAAATTAAACAACAAAATTAATTCATTAATGCAAACATATGATTTTTCAGTAATTGGTACTGAAATATATCGTTATATTTTTAATGATTTAAGTAGTTGATATGTTGAGTTTTTAAAATCATCATATTCTAAACAAGCAGCAATGAATGTTTTAAAACAGACTTTAATTATTCTGCATCCATTTATGCCGTTTCTAACAGATAAATTATTTAGTGATATTTTCAATCAAGAACTGTTAGAGCAATCGTGACCAGAATTTGAAGTTTATCAATCAGAATCATACATTAGCACTGTTATAGCAGTTGTTGCTCAGTTACGTAAATACCGCGAAGATAATAAACTTTCACATAAACAAGCTTTATACTACTGTTTAGATAAGGAAATTAATCAAATTGCTTTAGAAACAATTAACAAAATGGCTAATGCTTCTGTAGTAGAAAACAGAGACTTTTTAGTTGCTTTAGATGCTGTAAATTTATACATTCAAGAATCGGCAGAATTAAAACAACAAAACAAACTACTTCTAGAAGCTAAAATCAAACACGTTCAAAGTGAAATTGCACGTGCGCAAGGTATTTTAGCTAATGCTAACTTTGTTTCAAAAGCACCAGCTGAAAAAGTTCAAGCAGAAAAAGATAAGTTAAATAAATATCAAGAAGAATTAAATCAATATCAAGAGGAATGAAAATGCAAAAATTATTAGTAAGTAAAGATTTAGCAAAACGCGAACTTGCTAAATTAAAAGAAGAATTAGAAAGTTTCAACTTAGAAGAAAAACTAAGATTAGGTATTATTCAAGTAGGTGATAATCCTGCTTCAAATAAATACATCCAATACAAAATGAAAGTAGCAGAACAATTAGGTATTCAAGCTACTTTATATAAGTTTGCAGATACAATTTCTCAAGATCAACTTCTTAAAAAAATGGATCGGATTAATGAAAAAGAAGATGGTATTATTGTTCAATTACCACTTCCTGAACACATTCCAACACAAGTTATTTTAGATGCTGTACCATATGAAAAAGATATTGACGGTCTAACTACTAAAAATGCTTTCCGTTTATACAATGAAACTAAAGATAAGCATTTTATACCAGCAACTGCTCGTGGAGTATTAGAATTAATGGAATATTACAACATTGACGTTAAAGACAAAAAAGTGTGTGTAGTAGGTCGTTCAGCGGTGGTTGGTAAACCACTAGCTCATATTATTAAACGTCGTGGAGCTAATGTTTCAACTTACAATGAAACCACAGGAATTAAAGGAATTGAAAGTGGAGACATAGTAATTGTTGCTATCGGTGTAGCTAAATATGTCAAAGCTGAAAACCTTAAAAAAGGTGCAATTGTTATTGATGTTGGAACTAACTTAGATAATCAACTAACAGCTGATTTATGTGGTGATGTTGATTTTGATAATGTTATTGACAAAGTGTCTGCAATCACTCCTGTACCAGGTGGTGTAGGACCGATGACAGTAGTTGCTTTAATGAAAAATTTAATTGATATTATTCGTTAATTTATTTAACCTTAAAACGCGATATTTCGCGTTTTTATTTTGCCAAAACAAAAAAGCTGTAAATAAAAACACCTGTATAGGTGTTTTTTGATTATTAAAGGAATTATAAGTCAATATTTTTTACATATTTAGCATTCTTTTGAATGAATTCACGACGCGGTTCAACGTCATCACCCATTAGGGTTTGAAATACTGTATCAGACTTTTGGAAATCATGAATTTGAACCTGAAGCATTTTGCGTCTTTCGGGGTCCATAGTTGTTTCTCAAAGTTGGTCTGGATCCATTTCTCCGAGCCCTTTATAACGTTGAATGGTAATTTTTTGATTTTGGTTTAAAGTTGCTAGTACAGCATCTTTTTGTTCATCATTAAAGGCGTATTCAACAGTTTTATTTTGTTGAATTTTGTATAATGGAGGTTGGGCGATATAGATAAATCCATTTTCAATCAATGGTCTAAAGTATCTATAAAAGAATGTTAATAGTAATGTCCTAATGTGAGCACCATCGACGTCAGCGTCAGTCATTATTACAATTTTATGATATCTTAATTTATTAATGTTAAATGTTGAAGCAAATCCGGTACCTAAAGCAGTAATTAATGATAAAACTTCTTCATTACTTAAAACTTTTTCCTGACGCGCTTTTTCAACATTAATTATTTTCCCACGCAGTGGTAAAATAGCTTGTGTTTTACGGTCTCTACCCATTTTGGCACTACCACCAGCAGAGTTCCCCTCGACAATAAATAGTTCTGAAATTTCAGCATTCTTAGAACTACAGTCAGCTAGTTTTCCTGGTAAACCACCACCATCAAAAACATTTTTACGACGTGCTGATTCCCTAGCAGCAGCTGATGAAATTCTACCTTTACGTGCAATAGCTGCAATTTCTAATATTTTCTTAGCAGCATTAGGGTTTTCATCTAAGAAACGCTCAAAAACATCGCTAAACACACGGTTAACAGCAATTCTGACGTCTTTAGAACCTAACTTACCTTTTGTTTGCCCTTCAAATTCTGGATCAGGGTGTTTAATAGAAATAACTGCTGATACACCTTCAGTTAAATCTTCACGAGTATATTTGTCATTATCGTTTTTAATGTGTCCGGTTTTAATAGCGTAGTTATTGATAATTCTTAATAATGCATCATAAAATCCAGAAACATGTGAACCACCTTCGGTAGTTGTTATGTTGTTGGTATATGAAATAATGTTTGGACGATACATGTCTGATAAATATTGCATAGCAACTTCAACACCGATTGTAACTTGATGAACTTCACCGGTTTTATTTTTGTTTTTATCTGCACTAAATTCACCTTGTGCGTAGATAATTTCTGTTGCTTTTTCATAACCAGCATTTAGTTCTTGAACATAGTCAAATACACCGTTTTCATATTCAAATTCAACAAATGAGTTATCTCTTAAGTCTCTAACAGAAACATAAAGTTTTTTATTTAAGTGAGCAATTTGTTTAGCACGATCAATAATTCAGTTTTTGTCAAATGGAATTTCATCCATGATTAAGTAATCAGGATGGAATTCAATTTTAGTTCCAGATTCATTTGGATCACACTGCCCGATTACAGTAGCTGATTGTAAAGTTTTTCCACCTTCATGGAATTCAGCATAATAAACCTGCCCTTGTCTTTTAACTCAAGCTTTTAATGAATCGCTTAAGGCATTAACAACACTAGCCCCAACTCCATGCAATCCACCTGATACTTTATAAGCATCACTTTCAAACTTTCCACCGGCGTTTAATTTTGTTAAAACCACTTCTAAGGCACTGATATTGAATTTAGGGTGTAAGTCAACAGGAATACCACGACCATTATCTTCAACAATAATTGAATTGTTTTTTGTTATTGTGATTTCAATTTTATTACAATAACCAGCCATAGCTTCATCAACAGAGTTATCTACAATTTCTCAAATTAAGTGATGTAATCCAGGTTTTGATGTTGAACCAATATACATCCCTGGTCTTTTACGAACGTGTTCTAAACCTTCAAGAAATGAAATTGACGAAGCATCATAATTCTTTTGAGTAGTTTGATTATTTTCAGCCATATTGCTCCTAATAAATTAAGTTTTTTAATAAATATGTAATATTTATTAAAATTATACTGATTTTTATTAGAAAAATAAGCGTTTTACCGCTTATTTTTTGTTGCCTGTGTTTTTGTAGAAAACATCATTGATATTGTGTTTTCAAAAACCTTTTTGTGCCTCTTTTGCTTGTTGCTGTAGTTTTAAAATTAAGTGTAAATATTGCTCTTGTCTATCAGTTTGAACTGGATAATAATTAGAGTTTCTTTCGCCTATATAAGCAACTCTGCCTAACCCCATTTTAACTAATTGAGCACCAAACTCATCTTCTAAATTCATTTCATTATTTTTAAAAATAAATCCAATTTGTCGGTTGTATTTATCAGTATTTAAGGGATTTAAGTAAAACACTCCAGCATTTTGTACGATTATGCTTTTTAATGCTCTTTTAGCCATTTGCGCGTATAGGTCTTCATATTTAGCCAATTTACCTTTTGTGCTTGGTTTGTCTGTTTCTGGAGTATCTACCCCTCTAAATCTAAAACCAGTTTGAGCTTGAATTAAGTTATTTTGTTTGTCAAAATAATAATATCTATAAAAAGTATCTCCATCAGCTGGATCATCTAGCAAGAAAGCTCAGTTAGTTAATTCTGGATGCGATTCATATCTATATTCTTGAATTTTATTTAATCAGTCTTGAAGTGCTGTATGAAGTTGGATTCTGAATAAAGAAACATCAACATCAGATTTAAACAGTGAGTTTCTAACAAACATATCAAAATTATTTTTGATACTTAAAACCTGATCTCTTTTTTGCTTATATTTATCACCTGGAAAGAAAACTTCAGCATATTTAGGTAAATTAAGTGAAAAACCTGAAGCATCATCTAATAAACCTAAATTGTTGCCTTCGTTTAATTTAGTGATGTTTGAATTCACTAAAGAAATTGTTTCTGCTGTGCTGGTGTCTAAAATAATTTGTTTTAAATATGAATTAGTGTTATGATTTTGAACAACTTTTAATTCTGGTGTCTTTAGTGGTTGTACTGGACTAATATTTTCTAAAGGAAAAGGCTGTTCGTTTGATTTTGTTTCTGCTGAGCATGAAGAAGATAAAGTGGTTATAACACTAGCTGGAAGGGTTAGAAGTAATAATTTGTTTAATAATGACTTTATTTTCATACTCTAATTTTATTACTTATTTTTAATTGATAAATTTTTGTGAAAAAACCTGAAAATTTCAGCGACAAAATTTCTTTGTTGTATTAAAATTTTCAGATTAAAGTTTAACTTTAGAATATTTTTTAAAGTTCTTTTAATGCAGTTTCAATAATTGCTCTAGCTAGTTTGAAATCTAATCTTCGCCTTCTTATTCCAGTTTTAGTATTACCCATAAACGCAGTTAAAATAGCATCAGCCGACTTTGTTCTTATTTGACATAATATTTCATTACATTTGTTAATAAATTTAGTTTTCAAGTGATCACTGACTTCAATTGAAATTAATGTAAAGTGTCTAGATGTGTGATTTAAACGATTTCAATCATATTTAATTTTGTCTTTAAAGTTGAATTCAATTTTATTGTTATCATTTGAGCTATCAATTGCTCTTAGACCTAATCATCCATTCGGATCGTTAAATTTAATTTGTGTAGACTTATCAGGATTCAATCGAATGTTTTCTAGTTGATCTAAAGTTCCCATATAAATGTCGTTTTTGTATATTTTAATATCACTAAAATCTTTTAAAACACCATCAAAGCAAACAATACAAACTGGTTGTTCAGTATCATTGAAAGGATTTTGTTCTAAAATAGTAATTGAATTTAAAAATTGCTTTTGTTTAAAGTTTGAGTTAATAAATGACTCGGGTATTATTGCAACTATATACTTTTGAGCCTTAATCATAGTCTCTAAAGCAATTAAATATAAATCATCATATTTAGATCTATTAAAGTATTTTGACAAATCTATTTTCTTACGTGTTGCAGAATTTTTAGCTAGATAAGGTGGGTTAGTAATGATTATTGCTTCTTGATATGAGGGGATAGAAATTAGCGAATCATTTATTTGTCAATCTAATGATTCATCTATATCTTTTCCGATTGTTTTGTTTATTCCATAAAGTTTACTAACTTTTAGTAAATCACCATCTCCAGCAAATGGGTCATAAGCAATCTTGCAATTCGATTGTTTAATAAAGTCTATTATTTGTGGTCTAAGTCAGACTGAACTTTTGGTGAAATATTGACCATATTGTACTTTTTTCATTTTTATACCTAGTGACAAATAAAAGCACAAAAGTGCTTTTAGTTTGCTTTTTGGTCTGAACCAAATAATTTAATTAAGTTTTCTACTACTTGACACATTGCTTCAAAACCAGGTTTTAGCAATTTACGTGGGTCGTAATTTTTAGCTTCTAAATCTTTGTCTGATTTAATAAATTCTCTAATCGCTTTATGATTAGCTAGTTGTAATTCTGTGTTAACGTTAATTTTTGTAATACCTAGTGATATAGCTTTTTTAATATCTTCTGCATTAATTCCACTACCACCATGTAAAACAATTCCGATACCAGTGTTTTGTGATAAATCAGATAAACGTTCAAAATCTAAACCTTTTCAATTTGAAGGGTAAGGTCCGTGAATATTACCAATTCCAGCTGCTAAAACAGTTATTCCTAAGTTAGCCATTTTAACAGCTTGTTTAACGTTTGCTAATTCACCTTGCCCAACAATACCGTCTTCTTCACCACCGATTGAACCAACTTCGGCTTCAATGCTCATATTTTTGTTGTTTGCTAAATAAACCAATTGATTTGTTTGTTCATAATTAGTTTCAAAATCTAAGTGTGACCCATCAAACATAATAGATGTAAACCCTTCAGATTCAATAGCTTTTAAACATCCCTCAAAACTTCCGTGGTCTAAATGCAGAGCTACTGGGATAGAGATTTTATTATCATTTAAAAATCCTAAAACCATTCCAGAAACAGTGCTATATCCACCCATGTATTTCAAAGCACCTTCGCTAACCCCTAAAATTACGGGCGATTTTAATTTTTCAGCTGTTAAAACAATTGCTTTTAATCATTCTAAGTTATTGATATTAAAATGAGGTATAGCATATTTGTTTTTCTTAGCTTTTTAAGCATATCTTTTGCGTTAACTAATGCCATTTTAGTAGTTTTTTCCTTCTCATTTTCCGTTGCCAGCATATTCAAATCTTTTGTCAACGGTTAATAAACGGTGTAATTCACCCATTTTTGTTTCTCTTACTTTTTCATATAATTCACCATTTTTAGTGAATTTTTCTCTTCAAACTTGTTCTAATTCTGATTCAACAACGTTGAAAATTTCGTGAAAATCATATTCACGTTTAGTGTTTGAATTAACTACTTCAATAGCAATTTCTAACATTGTTCTAACTACTTTGTTTTCCATAAATTTCTCCTACTTACATTTTATCAGGTGCAGAAACACCAATTAAATTTAATCCAGTTTTTAAAACATTAGCAACTGCATTAATTAAAATGCTGTAAGTTGCTTCATGCGGATGATTTAATAATTTTGTTCGGCATAAAAACTGTTAAATGCTTTAGCTAAATCAATTAAGTATTGAGTTAATAAATTAACTTTTGTTGTTGAAACAATAGTTTTAATCAATTCTGCAAAATTGTCAAGCACAAGAATTAATCTCTTAGCTTTTTCAGATAATTTTAATTGATCTGAAAAGGTTGCTGGTTTTAATTTTTGTATCAGTGACACGGCTCTAGAGTGAGCATATTGTACGATAAAGACTGGATTGTTAGCATCATGAGAGTTAGCCAAATCTATATCAAAATCAAACTTATTATTGATTTCTCTAGTTAACATCATGAATCTAACAGCATCAGCTGATGAAACTTCTAATAAGTCAGCTAAAGTAACGCTAGTTCCAGCACGTTTGGACATTTTAAATTCTTCACCATCTTTAATTAATCTAACTAATTGAATTGTTAAAATGTCTAACTTATCAGGGTTAAAACCTAAACATTGCATTGCAATTTTCATTCTAGCAATATAACCTGAGTGATCTGCACCTCAAATATTAATTAACTTGTCAGCACGTGAAAATTTTGACTTATGATAAGCAATGTCAGGTGTTAAGTATGTAAATGACCCATCACTTTTAACTAAAACACGATCTTTATCGTCGCCATAATCTGTTGTTTTTAAAAATAAAGCACCATCTTGAGTGTATGTATGAGTTTTTAAATCTTGAATAACAGGATTAATTAAGTTGTTTTCAGATAGTTTCTTTTCACTTGAGTAAATATCAATATTAACATTAAATTCAGCTAAATCAGATTTAATTTTGTCAAGTAAAATCGCAGATGCTACATTTTTTAATTCAGCTTGTTTTTCAGGTGTGTTTTCTAAGAAAAAGTCACCATATTTATCTTTAATTTGTTGAGCTGCTCAAATAATATCTGAACCTCTGTAACAATCTTCTGGCATAGGTTTATTAATTCCAAATAATTCTAAATATCTTACATAAATAGAATCTTTTAAAACATTAATTTGATTTCCAGCATCATTTACATAATATTCAGAATCAACATTTAAACCTGCATATCTTAAAATTCTAACTAAAGAATCTCCAAAAGCAGCTCCACGAGCATGCCCAACATGTAAAAACCCAGTCGGATTTGCTGATACATATTCAACGTTAATTTTTTCTTTGCTATCAAAAACATTAGCACCAAAAGAATTTTTAGCTTGATAAATGTTCAACATTGTTTCTAAAAAGACTGAATTATTTAAAACAATATTGATAAAACCAGGTTTAGCAACATCAACTTGCTGAAAAATCTTGTTTTCTAGCATTGTTGTAGCAAGTTGATTAGCAATAATCTCTGGCGCCGTTTTTTTAAACTGCTTTAGAATAAATGCCAAGTTGGTTGAAAAATGATAAACAACATTATCTTGATTTAAATCATCTGGAACTTTTGCTTCTGTCAAAGCAAAATCTAATGAATTTAAATCAAATTGGTTATCAAAATAATTTTCTTCAATTAAACTTTTTACAGCATTTTTAATGGTATTTTTTACGATATTTTTTAAGGTCATTTACACTCCTTATTTTTAGTATTTAAATTATATAAAAATTGCAATAAAAAATAAACAAAAAGTGGTAAATATCAATAAGTTTTGAACTTTAAAAAATTTTTATTTATAATTTAATTATGCTTAAAGTATATGTATGTGGTCCGACGGTCTATAATGACGTTCATATAGGGAATTTAAGACCGATTGTGACCATGGATTTAATGTTGAAAAGTGCTAGAGCGATAGGATTAAAGTTTAATTTTATCCATAATATCACAGATATTGATGACAAAATAATCAACAGAGCAATCCAAGAGAAAAAAACAGAAAAAGAAATTTCAGAATACTATGCAAATCAATATTTAGAGTTGCTTGAAAAATTCAATGTTGACACTATTACAAAAATTGAATACGTAACTGAAAACATGCAAGAGATTGAAAAAACAATTTCACGTATAGTGCGTTTCGGTTATGCATATCCTGATGACAAGGGAAATGTTTGATACAACGTATTTAAAAGTAAAAGAGTTTATGGGAAAGTATCAAACCAAAACATTGAAAACATGGTTTATGAAGATCAAAACTATGACAAGCATCATCCAGCTGATTTCGCTATCTGAAAAGCAACAAATATGGGAGTAAAATATCAAACTCAATTTGGCGAAGGTAGACCAGGTTGGCATACAGAATGTGCGGCTATTATTGACAAACACTTCAGAGGAAGAGGTGTTGACATTCATGGTGGAGGAATGGATTTAACATTTCCACACCATGAAAACGAAAATATCCAATTTTGAGCAGCAAATGAAAGAATGATGATTTCAAAAAAATGAATCAGAACTGGACAAATTAACCTTCAAGGTGAAAAAATGTCAAAATCTTTACAAAATGTAATTTTAGCTAAAGATTTTATCAAAGAACATCATCCTGATGTTTTAAAAATGATTTTCCTTTTAAGTTCATTAACAGGAACAATCAACATCGATGAAGCAATTTTTGAAAACGTTAAAGCGATTTTCAGAAAAATTAAGAAAATTTATTTCACAAATCACATATTGAATTTAAAAACTATTCCAAACTTAAAGCACGATGAACAAATTTTTGACAGAATGCTTTATTCAGTTTTTAATACCCATTTTGCTGAATTCAATAAGGATTTAAACGAAATGATTAAGAAAATTAATTTAAATCAAGATCCAGTTTTAATTACAACATTAGTTGAAGTAATTGATATTTTAGGGTTTTCATTTAAAGATTTTGATTATGAAGCTTATAGACCGATTTATAACGAATGAAAACATCTGATGAATATCAAAGATTATGAAAATGCAGATCGTAAAAGAGCTATTTTAATGGATAAAGGCTTAATTTAGTCAAAATGAGGAAAAGTAGGAAAATTTTATGAAAAATACAAACAAAAACAAACTTTTTAATAAGAATAAAGAAGCTAAAAGTTTAAATGTGCCAAAATTATTTGTGTGTGGGAGAAACTCGGTATTAGAAGCATACAAAAATGGTTTTAAATTTTCCTTAATTTTAGTTGCAGATCCAATGCACCTAAAGCTTTTCCAAGGTAATTCAAAAACTAAAGTGCAGCTAGTATCGAAAGACGAAATTAAACAAATCACCAATGAAAATCATCAAGGTTTCATTGGTTTCATTGAAAGTTGAAACTATTTAAATGTGGATCATTTAATTAAAAATCAACCTAAATTAGTTCTTGCTCTTGACAAAGTTCAAGATCCACATAATTTAGGAGCAATAATCCGTACAGCTAATGCTGCAGGGGTTAAAGATATTATTTTAACCAAATCACAATCAGCTGAAATTTCAACAACTGTGTTGAAAATTGCATCTGGAGGTTTTATTGGTGTGAATTTTTATCGTGTAAATAGTTTAAGTGCTACTTTAACTAAATTAAAAGATCACAATTATTGAGTTTATGCGACAACTTTAGATGAAAAAGCTTTACCGCACACTATAGTTCAATACAACACACCTTCTGTGTTAGTGGTAGGAAACGAAGGAGAAGGTGTATCAAAAAGTGTTTTATCAGTCACTGATCAAACAGTTTACATCAAACAAGCAGGGACTGTGCAGTCGTTAAATGTATCTGTAGCAACTGGTATTGTATTATTTGATGCTATAAATAAACTTGACTAATCTGACAGTCACTACCCCTTTTTGACAAAGTTTTCTAAATTTGTCAAACACCAAAAACTACAAACTATCAAATTTAGTTGATAATTTTGTTAACCAACACAGCGACAATATAAAAATTATGGTTAACAAAATTCGTTGACTCACTGGAAAAAGCAAGTTGAATCAAGACGAAATTTATAATCGATTAATTTATGAATTTAGTCAATCATTTCAAGAGCTTAACCAAGCTGTTGAAAATACAAAATCTACTCAAATACGTAATTTAGGATTACACTCTAATCAAACTACTCATTCTTATTTAAAGCAATTTAAACAAGATTATAATCGTAATCTATCCTTTCTTCAGAAAACTTCCTGCGGCAATTGTGAAGTTTCTGAATTTCATCATTATCTTGCTAATTTCCAAAAGCAAAAAACAGAAAATAAACACCGAGCAAACCAAACTAAACTTAATTCAAAAGCCGACTTATGAAACAATTTAAAAATAAAAACCTTAAATTATTTCAACAGGCAAGCTAATAGTCAGTATCAATTTGAAACTAAACTTAGCAATAACTTTTTAAAACTAAATAAAATCCAATCTGAAATTAATCAAACCAAGCAAGACAATTTGTATTTAAACAATTCCTACATTTTAAACTTCAAAACTCCTGAAATTGATGTTCAAAATAAAATAAAGCCAAATTGTTTTAATCTTGTTAATCACTTTTTCAAAAGATATTTATTAATCTAAATTAGTGACTTTTTCAAACAATCCTAGGTTTGTTTTGGTAATTTACTAAATCATTAAATAAAAACAAATATTTCAAAAATAACAATTTAATATCAATAATACCCTTTACTACTTTTAGTAGTAAAGTGGTTTTTTATGCCTGAAAATTAAAATTGTGATACAATTTAAACATAATGAAAAGCAACAACAAAGTATCAATTGCTTGTGAATTATGCAAGCGTAAAAATTATTCAACAAACAAAAGTGCAGGAAATCAAAAACGCCTAGAAATAGCCAAGTTTTGCAAAAATTGTAATCAAAAAACCTTGCACAAGGAAGAGATCTAATGTCTGATAACAAACAAATTACAGCAAGCAAGCCAAGCATCTTTAACCGTTTTAAAAATCGTAAAAAAATATACTTTGCACGTAAAGTAGCAAAAGATATTAAACGTGTTAGATGACCTGATGCTAAAACAAATTGATACAATATGTTAAAAATTATCATTTTTACTAGTTTGTTTGCTTTATTCGTGTATGCTGTTACAATTGGTTTTACATCACTATGAAAATTAATTCAAGCATTTTAATTAATTGTTAAGGAACTTATTATTATGGACAAAAATTTTAAATGATACATGATTTCAACTGTTAGAGGTAAAGAAGAGCAAGTTCTAGAAGCTTTAAACAACCGTATCGTTGCTGAAAAAGTTGCACATTGCTTCGATTCAGAAGCTACTGAATTTGGTGCTTTTAAAATCTTTAAAAAACCAACTATTACAGCAAAAGAAATGGATAAAAAACGTTTAGGCGAAGCTTATAAAATCAAAGAAGTTAACATCTATCCAGGTTATATTTTTGGAAGAATTGACTTTACAGATGAAGCTTGATTTGTTGTACGTAATACACAATTTGTAACAGGTATTATTGGTTCATCAGGTAAAGGTGCTAAACCAACACCAGTTGAAGCTCGTGAAATTAGAAAAATGTTTCAAAAAGAAAAAGAAGCTAGAGATCAATTTAATTCAGGTAAAAACTTATTGCATTTACAACTAAATGATATTGTTGAAGTAGTAGATGGACCATATAAAGGTGAAAAAGGTCCAATTGTTAAATTAGACATTAATTACAACAACGCAACAATTATCATTGAAAGCTTCGGTAAGAAAACAGAAGTAGAATTAGACCTTGACAACTTAAAACCAACAGAAGAGTATTAATCTTAACAAATATAAAAAATTCAGATCAATGATCTGAATTTATTTTTTGCTTTTATCTCATTGATTTAGGCTTTTTGACAATAATTAAACTCGATAAAACATAAAACACTAAACCAACAGTTGTTATTATTAAATAATATCAATAACTATTTAACTTATAATCTCCATATTGATAAACCATACCAATATTAACTTCAAAATTAGTTCTTCATGTTTCAAATCAAGCACTACCAAGGTATTTATCAATTGAAGCCAAATAAGTTGCTGTATCTTTTAAATAAGCAGCGTCATAATTACCTGAATTTAATATTGTTTTAATTTCAGTTAGTTTATATGCTATTTCAGCATTGCTATTATCAGCTAGTTTGATATTTTTACTTAAGTCAATTGCACTATCTAGTGATGAATTAAGTATCATTAATTGACTTTGAGATAAACTAGTTGAATCATTTATGGCTTTAATACTGTTATTTAAATTATCAATAACTATTAAATTAGCTTGGATATTATCAAGTTCTTTTGTCATAAAATACTGTCTAAATAATCCAGCACTATAAGCATTTGGAAATGCTTTAATAACCCATTGCACAGCAGAAGGTAATGTGCCAATTGAAACATAAGCTCCGACTAAAAATCCTACCAAAGTACCAATAATAATGCTAATTGTTGTAAAGGCGTTATTGTTTTTAATGAACAATATAACAAAACATACAATTGCATTTGACATAAAACAAGTAAGTAAAATTACAGCAACAACTAATAAACCATTTTGCCAGTTTAATAAACTCCCACCTTTAATTAAGACATAAGATTGTCCAAAGACAAGTACACAAAGAGACATAATAACACTAACGATAATACCAGTAAGTAAATAAGAAGTCATTATGACACTTTTAGATACAGGAGCTACATATAAATCTTTTAGTTGCTTATTTTCTTTGTCTGATACCATAACAGCATAAGCGCCTAAGCAACTAGTTAATGGCACGGAAGATAACATACCAGATAACATCCAATAATTTAATAAATTATTAGTATCAACATTACCAATTACATGCAATCTGTCTTTAACCGCATTGCCAATAAATAAAACAAATAAGGCAAAAATAACAATTACACCTAAAAGTGAAAAAAACACACCACTTTTATTTTTAAAGTAAATCTTTAAATTTCTAATTAGTAGTTGTTTCATTAGTGTCCAACTCCTTTCCGGTTATATTTAAAAATACATCATCCATAGAACCATAAAGCACTTGATAACTATCGATTGCATACATAATTGGAATTAAAATACTCATTGCTTTTTTAGTGTCGTTAATTTTAACATCAATATAATCATTTTGAATTATAAATTCATAATCATTCTTAGTTAAATAGTCTAGAATTATATCTTTAGCATCAACAGTGTTAAGTGGTTTAATTTGAATATGTTCTGATGTATACTTAGCCTTTAATTCAAACGGAGTTCCTTGGGCTATAATTTGTCCGGCATCAATAATGGTTATAAAATCAGCTTGCGCAGCTTCTTCCATATAATGAGTTGTTAGAAAAATTGTTGTGTTATAGTCAATTTGGAGTTTCTTAATAGTGTTTCAAATCGCTTTTCTTGTTTGCGGATCAAGTCCAGTAGTAGGTTCATCTAAAAACAGAATTTCAGGCTTACATATTAATGCTCTAGCAATATCAACACGCCGTTTTTGACCACCAGACAAAGCTTTGTACTTCTTTTTTCAAATGTTGCTTATATCACAAGTTTCTATGACGTTTTGCAATTCAATTTTAGCTTGCTTATATGATTTATAATATAATCCTGCCTTGATTTTTAAATTTTCTTTAACAGTTAAATTACCATCTAAAACTGAGTCTTGGAAAACAACGCCAATCTTTGATTTAATTTTATTTGACTGCGTTTTTAAATCAAGCCCTGCAATTTTAACTTCACCGGAATCGTAAGAGTTTAATGTGGATAAAATATCAATCGTGGTTGATTTGCCTGCACCATTTGTACCTAAAAATGCAAACAAACTACCTTTAACAACATCAAACGAGATTCCTTTGACTGCTAAAAAGTTACCATAAGATTTTTTCAAATCTTTAACTTCAATAATTTTGTCCATTAAACCTCCTTGTTAAATAAAAAAATGCCTTTAGGCATACTCTGGCAGGGGTTAAAGGAATCGAACCCTTATCATCAGTTTTGGAGACTGCTATATTGCCATTATACGAAACCCCCATAAACAACAATATTTATCTACCTTAATATTACTAAAATTTAAACTTTTTCATTAACTAAATTAATTATTTTGAAATTTATAATTTCAAAATATGTAAAACAAACTAAAAAATCCAGAAACTATTTCTCCTTAATGTATTAAGAAAAAAAGTTCTGATTTAAAACATGATAAATAGTGAAAAAATGTATCACTTAAGAAATTAGCATTAAATATCCATTACATGGATATTATGATGTTTATACCCTCTATTATTTTATTTTTAGTGCTAATATTTGGCAATGTTTTATTTACTATAATGGGAATTATATTTATTATCGGGTTTTCAATTACAAGAGTTGTCTTAGTCATTTTAATGATTGTTGCAACACAAAAAAGCTGAACAAACAGTAATTTTCATACTTGGAATTGCAGGGATATTCATTCCAGTATGTTTATTAAGAGCTTCAATTATGGCTATATGCCGCAAACAAGATAAATATGCAAAAATGAATCTTTAATAAGATATAAATCACATTTATTCTTAATAGATGTGATTTTTGTTTTGAATCCTTAAATATGCAGGTGAATCTAATGCATACAAGGCAAACAGTCGCATTAATTAATGAAATGTCTTCATAAAAATTTTTTAACCTACTTTAATCACTTTATAATATAACAATGAAATCGTTAAAGAGAACAAAAATCAAAAATCACAAAAAACCATCACTAAATGACTTAGGCTTAAATGACAGAAGCGTTTATGAAGAGTTAGTTAAAGAAATTTTTCAAGTACACAATATTACTAATCAACAAATCTTAGAACGAATTAACAAAAAGAAACAACAAGGAATAAAAATAGACAAATTAGATTCATATAAAATACACGATGAAAATTAATTTTAATTACAATTAAACCAAACAAGAATATAAAAAGACAGCAAATGCTGTCTTTTATTTTCCGAATTTGAAATGACAAATATCACCATCTTGCATTACATAAGTTTTACCTTCTGATCTTAGCTTACCAGCGTTTTTAGCACCCAGTTCACCACCATTTTCAACAAAATCATTGTAAGCAATAACATCTGCTTTGATAAATTTCTTTTCAAAATCAGTATGAATAACTCCAGCACATCTTGGAGCTAGTCAACCTTTTTGATAAACTCAAGCTCTAACTTCAACCTTACCTGCTGTAAAGTAAGTTTCAAGATTTAATAAATTAAATGCTTCACGCGTAAGTAGATCTAAACCACTTGTGGTTATTCCATACATTGATAGTAATTCCATTTTTTCTTCTTCTGATTCTACTTCAACTAGTTCAGACTCTAGCTGAACACAAATAGGAAGCAATTTTTCATGAGGTAGTAATGATTGTGCTAACGCTTTATAATTTTCATCTTCTTGATAGTTGGCAAATTGATCATTACCTAAATTTGCTACATAAATCATTGGTTTGAAAGTAAGTAAGTGATAACCTTTAATGATCTTAGTTTGTTTTTCATCAAAACTAAGTTCTCTAGCAGGAGTGTTGTTTTCAAAAGCTTCTTTCAAGATAGTTGCTACTTGTTGTTCTGCTAAAGCATCAGCATCGCCAGATTTAGCTTTCTTTGATACTCTGTTTAATATATTTGTAATAGTTTCTAAATCAGCTAGCAGCAATTCATAATTGATAATATCTTTATCTCTAACCGGATTAACTGATTGTTCAACGTGTTGAATGTTTTTATCATTAAAACATCTAACAACGTGAATAATAGCATCAACTTCCCTGATGTTACCTAAAAATTTATTACCTAATCCAGCTCCATCAGCTGCACCTTTTACTAATCCTGCAATGTCAACAAAATCAAAATTAGCTCAAACGATTTTATCTGGCTTAACTAATTGTGCTATTTTTTGTAACCTTGGATCGATTAATGGCACTGAAGCAATGTTAGGTTCAATTGTAGTAAAGGCATAATTAGAAGATTCAACTTGTTTTTTAGTTATAGCACTAAATAAAGTACTTTTACCAACGTTTGGTAATCCAACAATTCCTGCTTTTAAAGACATATTTACTCCTTTGAAGTTATTAAATTTCTCTTTTAATTATTCAGATATCCTTTTAACATGTTTAGAAACATAATATCTAAATTTATCCATCTCTTGTTCATTAAGCATTTCTATTTTATTTTTTGTAATTCTACTACTTAAAAATTGAGTTAGTTTTAAACTTTGGTTTAATAAATTTTTATGATTCTTCTTAACTTTAAAAGATAAAGTGTCAATATCAAAATAAATGTAACCTTTCTCAAATTCTTTGTCATGATTTGGACACAATAAAAAACCATTAACACCATCTGTTACATTTTTAGTAGCTTCTTCTAATGATATATAGCCTTTTTTGAATTCATCCTCAATATCTGTAAATCTATGAATGTGTGATGCTATTAAATTATCAAAAATAGAATAATCACAAGCAAAACATTCTTTTATAAAATTAAATGCTTGTTGAATTTTTCTCTTAAATAATGTTTGATTTCTCTTTAGTGAAATTTCATCAATTGGTTTTGGATTTTGCTGTTTTAAAGCATCTTTATAGAATGAGTTTAAGATATATGTGTTTTCTATATTAATGTTAAATGACTTTAATATATTCAATTTGTCATTTGATAATTTCCTATTGTTATTATTTTTATAAAGAATGAAGTTGATTTTATCAATATTTCATGCCTTTCTTTTTTCTGAAAGCAAAAGACAAGTTAGAAAAGTCTCACCTCATTTCGCACCATCTATAGTTCCAAAAATATCAACATTATTTTCATCTGTTTTTACAATAAACATTGAATCATTTTTAGAGTTTTTAAGTTTTAAATTATTCTTTATAGCAATAAAAGTTTCTAGATTTTCAATTGTATTGTTTGAATTTAAGGAATTAGAAAACCGTATGCCAATTTCTTTCATTATTGCTATTGAATTATTAATAGAAGGTGTTGCTTTTGTAAATTTTAAATTAAATTTGTTCAGTAATCTAAGACTAACAGGATTTAAAGAAACACAGACTTGTATATTTTTATTTTTAGCTATCTTAAATGCATTATAAAAATTTTGCGCTAAAAAAGTATTTCTAGATTTTGTTTTAAAATCACTGCTTAATATTTGACTAAAATAAACTAAAAAAGAATTGTTAACAATAACACCTTGATATTTTAAATTAGGATTTACAGTAAAAGAACATTCTTCAAATTTTACATTTACTAAATATTCATCAAAAACTAAAGTTTCATAAATGATTTTAAAAATCTCATCATTATTTTTTATATTATTATCTACATCATTAGCATTTAATATGTTTTCGATAAATGCTTTTGAAACATCAATTTTATTTTTTATCATTTTTAATGTTTTCCTCAATATTTTTATAATTTATACCTTCTCAAACTTGAATATCTTTCTTGAACATTGAGTTGGCTATTCACATTGAAGCAAAACTTGGTCTTTGTAGGTTTTTAACATCATAATTTAAATGATCTTTTGTAAAACACATCCTTCTTTTCAGATGGATATATTGAACCCTGTCAAATTTCTGTAATTCATCACAAAATTTTTCACTATTTAATGCTTGTATTCCAAAAATTAAGGCTCATTGTTTATTTGAACCAAATTCTAACAATCTTTTTAATAAATTATGTTTATTTCTAAAAGGTGGGTTTGAAACTATAATATCTCATTTTTCATTAGGTTCATACTTGTAAAAATCTTGTTCATATAAGATGTGAGAATATATAACTTTATAACCATAATCTCTAAAAGCTTTAACAAAGTTAGATGTTTCTAAATCAAAAGGACACCAAATAACTTTAGTTTTAGGAATTTTAGCTGTTTTTATAAAAAATTCTACATCTTCATAAGTTGTATATCATTCATCATCATTAGCATATCTAAAAGCTCTTGTGATGTCATTTGAATTTTTTATAATTGCAGTTTTAACCATTTCTTGAACATACTCATTAATACCTGTTTGAGTTATTTCTTGTACACTGTCTTTCATTTTTCTCCTTCTGATTAATTCATTTAACTAAATAATACATTAATACTTACATAAAAATATGCTATTTTATTAATTATATTTAAAATATATTTGTTATAAATATAAGTTTATTTAAATGAAATAAAAATTAATTTCATATCAAGTTTTAAATTATATATTGAAAAAAAGAGTTTTATTTAAAATTAAAAAGGAGTGAGTATGAAGTTAAAAATTGCTAGTTTCTTTGCAGGTGTTGGTGGAATTGATTTAGGTTTTAAAGACTTAGGTACAGTGATTTATGCAAATGAATATAACAAAAACGCAGCTACAACTTTTGAATCAAATTTTGATTTAAAAGTTGATGTTAGAGACATTAGACAAGTTTCATCATCTGAAATTCCTGATTTTGATATCATGCTTGCTGGTTTTCCTTGTCAAGCTTTTTCAATTGCAGGATACAGACAAGGATTTGATGATCTAAAAGGTCGCGGAAACTTATTTTTTGAACTTGAACGTATTTTTATAGATAAACAGCCCCAAATTATTTTCTTAGAAAATGTCAAAAACTTAGTTTCTCATGATAATGGCAATACTTTTAAAGTTATTGTTGAAAAACTTCGTGCTCAAAACTATCATGTTGCTTATAAGGTATTAAATTCAATGACTTATGGCAATTTGCCTCAAAACAGAGAAAGAATTTACATAGTTGCTTTTAAAGATAAAAATGTTTTTGATCAATTTGAATTTCCAAATCAAATTAAATTAACTAAATCGATTAAAGATATAGTGGATTTTGATAACGAACTAGATGATAAGTTTTATTACACAAATAGTAACTTTAAACATTTTGATGTTTTAAAAGGAAGTATGACAAATACTGACACTATTTATCAATGAAGAAGACAATATGTTAGAGAAAACAAATCTAAAGTATGTCCAACTTTAACTGCTAATATGGGAACTGGTGGACATAATGTTCCTTTAGTTTTAACTAAATTTGGTATTAGAAAACTAACACCAAAAGAATGTTTTATGTTTCAAGGTTATCCAAAAGACTTTGTTTTACCTAATTTAGCTAATTCTCACTTATACAAACAGGCTGGTAATTCAGTTGCTGTGTCGGTAATTTCAAGAATTGCTGAAAATATTAAATTAGCCTTACATAAGGCTAAAAAGTAAATAATAAAGTTTCAAAAACAGCATATGAGCCACAATAAAAACCGTTATTTCTTTTATTTTAAACAAATTAAAACATAGCTGTAAAATTCGATTAATTCAAGCAGATAATAACTATAAATCAAAAGTAATCTTTAAATAATTCAAAAATGTTACAAGTAAATTTGTAACATTTTTTCATATTTTTAAACTGCAAATAAGGAAAAATAAGTAGATAGTACTTTTTGTGTACTTTTTAATCTATTAACTTTTAAAATATTTACTTTTTTGTAAAATTTAAATACAAGAAGGTAGCAAATGAATCAGGACAATAAATTTTCTCCTTGATATGGCTTATATACAGCATTAAAAATTATTAAAATACCGTTTAATCAATTTGTTTTACAAGTCGATAATCAGTTTCCAAAAGATAGTTTTTTCAGCAAACAAAGAGCCACAATTCACGGAATTGAATTCAATGAACGAAATATGTATGGATTTGGTAATTTAAATCTGTATACAGTTTTAAATTACTTAGATTTATTTGAAAAGTTTATTAAAAACAAACTAGGTCAAAAACGTAGTAAAAACATTTTATTGTCTTTTAGTAATTTAGATCAAACCAATAGTCAAATGTTTGATTATTGCCTAAAATACTTAGTTGCTAATAAAAACCAAGTTTATACCTTTAACTTTAATTTAGCAAATGATTATTTAATCCAATCAGCATTATCAAACATGAACGCTGATTATGGTTTTTTTGTTGATTATGTACCTTCTAATAACAAATATTATTTAAAAATCTATTTTGACAATAAACTGATTGACTTTAGCTTAATGCAAACAATGATTAATAAACTACAAGGCAATTCATCACAGTTAAGTTTTGCTAATAATGCTGAAGCAATTAAACTAAATATTGACAAGATTTTAGATGCTTCTTTTAGTGGTGTAAAAACCTTAAACAATCAATTTATAAGCAATTACAACAGTTTTATTGTCTACAGTATGATTGACAACAAACTGAGTGAACACATTTTGAATCGTTTTTTAACTAAGTTTAATATTAAGCACATTAAACTTAATCCTAAATTAAATCAAGACTTAGTTTCGAATTCAAAATGACGTTTTTTAAGTTGAGCTTGAAGAAGTAATTATAAAGCCGATTTAATTATTTTAATCGACATCAATCAACGGTTAAAAGTTATTGTCAAGTCTAAAAAAGGTTATGTAACTTTAAATGAAGACCAATTAGTTTATTTGTTTATCCATAACCACTATTTAACTTGAAAAAATGATGAATTATTAACTAATAATCAATTTGTTATACCGATTGATGCTTCATCATTGATTTTAAAGTTGTTAAATATCTTTAAGATCAATTATGTTTATGAAAACTCTTTAAATCAATCAAATCATATTTTATTTGATTATTTTAAAGGTTCTTATTCGGTGCAAAAAAATCAAAATTTAAACTTTGAAAGTTTTGACTTTTTATTTAGTTTGATTTTGATGATGCAAAATTATAAAAACAACAATAACTTATTTAGTTACAAATACCAAAAAATGTTAAAGGCATCTGATCGTTGTTTTTTAAGTTATAAATATTTAAAACACAATCCAAATGACCTTTATAACTTATATAACCATTTAAAAGAAAGGCAACGTTTAAATAAAGCAATTAAGATTCAAAGTATTAACTGAATTGATTTTAGTAATTTAGGTTATACATATTTAATTAATATCAGACTAAAAATCAAGTATGCTGAAGTTAATTTGTTTATTAACTATGATTTAGCAACTAAACAAATTGAACTAAAATTTGAAACTCAGCTTTTAACAACTAAACATTGAAAATTTAGCGATAAGTTGCACGAAAAGTTATTGGTTATACAAATTAAAAATTCAATCAACCGCTTAATTAAAAAACTAGCTAAACAAACTAAAGGAGCAAAAAATGACAAATAAAATCAAATTTGAAAAAATAAGCAAAATTAAAGGAACAAGAGATTTTGATACTTTCAATTATGCACTTAGAGATGAAATGATTAATGCGTTTAAAAACCTAGTTACAAACAATTCATTTCAATTAATTTCTACTCCAATTATTGAAGATGCTAGACTATTTAAGCGTTCGGTTGGTGAATCTGAAATTGTTAAAAAAGAAATGTATGAATTTCAAGACAAAGGAAAGCGTGATTTAGTACTAAGACCTGAAGGAACAGCAAGTTTTATTCGTGCTTATATTGAAAATAACTGAGAAAACCTAAACAATAAACGTTATGCCTATATTGGACCGATGTATCGTTATGAGCAACCACAAAAAGGTAGATATAGAGAATTTTATCAAGCAGGTGTTGAATATATTGGTGCTAAAAACCCTTACAAAGATGCACAAGTAATTAGTTTAGCTTTTTATTTCTTGCAAATGCTAGAAATAAACAATGTTTTATTAATTAACACAATTGGTGATAGTCAATCAAGAGCAAATTATGAACAAGCTTTATATGATTATTTATTACCTTTCAAAGATCAGTTATCAGAAATTTCACAACAACGTTTAGCTGATAAAAAAGTGCTAAGAATTTTAGATGATAAACAAGATGTTAATAAAGATTTTATTAAGCAAGCTCCAATATTAAAAGATTATTTATCACCAGAATCTAAAGCGTACTTTGATAAATTACTAAAAATTCTGGATTCAATGGAAATTGAATATCAAATTTCTAATCAACTAGTTAGAGGATTAGATTATTATGATGAAATTGTTTTTGAGTTTATAGCAACTGATTCATCATCTAATTCACAAGGTACAGTAATTGGTGGTGGAAGATATTCAAACTTAATCGAGCAATTAGGTGGTAATGCTCAATCATCAGTTGGATTTGGAGTTGGAATTGATAGAATCTTAGATTTACTATTAGATAACTTAGAAGCTTATCCAATTACTCAAGCTGTTAAAGATAACTTAGTTCCTGATATTTACATCGCTTTTAGCAATTTTGAAAACAACACTGAATGAGCTTTTGAATTTACTCATTCAATAGTTTATGACACTCTAAAAATGCAAGTTGAATATGACTTAATTAAGTCTAAAAATTTATATAAACGTTATTTAGAAACAAATGCACCTTTTTTAATTACTGATGATGCAAAACTAGGTTCGGATTTTATTGTTATTAAAACTAATTTCTCAGATGATAGATGCGTTTTAAGAAAAAATGCAAATACTTTTGAAGATGCATATCGTTTTATTATTGAAAACGGTAAAGATGTAATTAATCCTACCTCATTAGAACAATTAGAAGAATTATTTGATCAATATTTACAAGAAATTTAATAGGAAAAATATGAATAAACAAATAAAAAATAATCAACTAAGATTATCAGATGTTAACAAAGAAGTGACTTTATATGGTTGAGTTGCTAATAAAAGAAGATTTGGTGAATTAAACTTTGTTGACTTACGTGACAAATTTGGAATTACACAATTAGTTTTTAATACACCAATTCACTTCACTAAAGAATCGGTATTAAAAGTAACTGGAAAAGTTGTAGCAAGAAAAGACCCTAATTTAGATTTATCAACTGGACAAGTTGAAGTTTTAGTTTCAGACTATCAAGTTTTATCTTTATCAAAAGAACAATTACCATTTCAAATTAGAGATGATATTGAAGTTAAAGAAGAGTTAAGACTTGAATATCGTTACTTAGACTTACGTCGCCCAGTAATGCAAAAAAACATTAAATTTAGAAATGATTTTATTTTTGCATTACGTGAATTTTTACAGAAAAATGATTTTACAGAAATTGAAACACCAATCTTATCAAAAGCCACCCCAGAAGGTGCAAGAGACTTTTTAGTACCAACTAGAAATGATGCTAATCAATTTTATGCTTTACCACAAAGTCCGCAATTATTTAAACAACTTTTAATGATTGCTAACTTTGAAAAGTATTATCAAGTTGCTAGATGTTTTAGAGATGAAGACTTAAGAAAAGACCGTCAACCAGAATTTACACAACTTGATATTGAAGTAAGTTTTACAGATGTTGAAGTATTTCAATCATATATTGAAAAAATGATTGCATATGCTATCAAACAAACTTTAAACAAAGAAATCAAAGTACCATTTGACAGAGTAGACTTTGACGAATGTATTGATAAATATGGAACTGATAAACCTGATTTTAGATATACAAAATTCTTACAGTCAGTACCAGAATTTTGTAATTCATCTGACTTTAGTATTATCAAAGATGCTCCAAGCAAACGTTTATTAAAAATTGATGAATTAATAACTAAAAAAGACTTTAAGAAACTAGAAGAAATAGCTAAGAAAAATGGTGTTAATGCATTATTTTACTTTACATATGACAATCAAGTAGTTGAAACAAATTATGCTAATAAAATTCCAGCTGAAGAAATACAACAGTTAGTTAACAGTCAAGAAGTCAAAAATGGTTCATACTTTGTATGTGTTGGCAAATACGATAAAGTTAGTCAAGCTTTAGGTGCATTAAGAGTAGAATTGAATTCATGATACAACTGAGCTAATCCAGACCAGTTAGATTTTAAATGAATTATAAATTGACCAATGTTTGAATATGATGAAAACAACAACAGTTGAGCAGCTGCACATCACCCTTTTACGCAATTTGAAACACCAATGGATCAATTAGATTCATTAGATAAATCACAAATTAAAGCTAGAAGTTATGACTTAGTTTTAAACGGTTTTGAACTTGGTTCTGGTTCTGCTAGAATTCATGATGCTAATATGCAACAAAAAATGTTTGAAATGATTGGTTTAGATAAACAAGCTCAAGAAGACAAATTTGGTTTTTTCCTAAAAGCATTTGAATACGGAATTCCTCCACACTGTGGTATTGGGTTAGGTTTAGACCGTTTAGTTATGCTTTTAACAAACCAACCTACAATTAGAGAAGTTATTCCGTTCCCTAAAAATTCTAAGAATCAAGATATGATGACACAAGCGCCTTCAAATGTTTCTTCAGAGCAACTAGATGACTTATATTTAGCAATTAAAGACAACTAATTACAAATCACACTACTAAGTGTGATTTTTTGTTACAACAAAAAATGTATCTGAATACAGATACATTTTAAAATTAACTTCTTTTACGTTTTTTGATAATAAATCAAATAAATAATGGAATAGCAATTACAGGAATTAATAATAATGATAATAGATAATAAGGCTTAGAAGCGTTTTGGTTGTCTTTTAATTGTGTATTTGCTTCTTGTTGAGCTGTTAGATATCTTTGTTGTAATAGTTTAAATTTAGCATCAATAATAGCCTGTGTATTATTGTTGTTTTTGTTATCCATTATGTCTTGTAATTCATTAGAAATCTTTTCAATGTCTTGAACTAATTCATCTTGAACCTTACCATCAACTTGATTGTATAACTCTTTTGTTTTAGTTATTAAATCTTGAACTTGATTGTAGTTTAACACAGTTTCTTCAGCAGGAGCCGGCTTAGGTTCTTCTGGTGTAGGTGTAGGTTCAAATTCAGGTTCAGGTTGTGGCTGTGGAGCTGGATCTGGATTTGGCTGAGGCTGTACTTCTGGGTTAGGATCAGGTTGTGGTTCAGGATTTACAGGTTCATCTGATGGCCGATGATCTCTTGGGTTTTCTGGTTCAGATGGAACTTCGTTCTCAGGTCCTTCAGGTATCGGCATAGGCATAGGTGCATTATCTATTTGATTTTTTAGTTGAGCATATTCTTCAATTTTGCTATTTAAATCTTGAATTTTATTTTTAATGATTTGTTCGCTATCAAATTCATTTACAGAATCATCATTTAATGTTAAATTGACTTTGTTAATTAAATCATCATATTTCATATCCATTAATTGAGATTTAAAGCTATTTAAATCAGATAATAATTTTTGTTGTTTTGCTTTTAAATCATTTAATGATATTTGGTTTAAGTTTAAAAATCCAGTAATAGCGTTATTTTGATTTTCTAATAAGTTTCTATATGCAATTGAATAATAAACTTGTAATGTTCCTTCTTGGTCATTAGGTAAAATTTGTTGAATATTTACTTCTAAACCTAAAGTAGACGCATTATTTGAAATTTGTGCAATTTGTATTTCAGAAGGTAAAACTTGTTTGTTTTCAACTGAAAACATTAATTGTTGTTTTTTATTGTTGAAGTCAGTTTCAATTTGTGTTTGATATTGTTCTTGAATTTGTGTAAATTCATTGTTTAAATTATCTAGCAGTTGTCTTAAGTCATCATTATTTTTAGCTTCAAGTGCTTGTTGTGTAAGTGGTGATAATTTATTTTGTAATGACTGAATTAAATTAGCAACATCAGGATTTTCTTTAAAAGTATTAAATCTATCTTTTAGTGAATTAATACCACTAATCAATTGTCTTTTTTGTTCTTGTAGTTCTTGTTGTTGTTTAATTTGTTGATCTATTTGATTCTTTAGGTTTTCGTCATTAACTATAGCTTGTTGAATAGCTTCTGTTTTTTGTTTAATTTCTTCTAGATTATTATTGTTATTTAATCTGTTAGAACTTAAATCTCTGTTAATTTGATCCACTACAGATTGATATTGTGAACCTAGTGAAGAAACAGATGCTCTTAAATTCTCTAATGAAGAAACAGATGAATTGTAAATGTTTAAAGCATTTTGTAATTCTTGTTGTGCAGATACTTGCGCTGTTGTTAAAAAGTTGTTAATTGTTTGATTTTTTAAACGAGACATACCTTTGTATGAAACTTTAAATTGAAGTTCTAAAGTACCGTTTTCATCGTTTGGTGTTAAATACACATCAGAAACTGAAACATTTGTAGTGTCGTTATTTAATAATGTTAAATCACCAATAACTACAGCTGAAGGTAGTTTGTTTTTATTTGAAATTGAATAAATAACATTGTTATAGTGGTTTTCAAATGTTCTTTGCTCTTGTTGTCTTTGTAAGTCTTCTTGTTGTTGTTTTTTAACTTCGGCATTAATTTTTTCAATCTCAGGATCAATTTGATTTTTTAAAGTTGTTAAAGTGGCTACTAATTCTTTGTCTTTGTTTAAATCAGTGTCAGAAAATGCTGATTTAGCGTTTTCTACCTTTTGTTTTACTGAGTTTAAGTATGGTTCATAAAACTTAGCATAAGCAATAGTTGCATTGTGTTTATTAATTAAGTCATTAATTTGACTAGCTATGTTATCAAAGTTTTTCTTAACTTGTTTTAATTCTTCTTTTTGTTTGAATTTTTCACTTTCAACTTTAGCTTTTTCAATTGTCTTCATTAATGTTGATTGTTTTTCTTGAAGTAATGAAGCAGTAGCATTTACATTCTCTATAGCTTTATTTAATTCTGTATAAGCATTATAAACTTCAGTTTTTACAGTTCTTTCATTTTGATTATAGTATTCTTGATTTCTATAATTTGAATATTGTTGATATACAGATTTAGAAGTGGCAATTTGAGCATTTAAGTCAGTAAATTTTTGCTTTTGTTGATTATATTCAGCAAGTGTTGAAGCTTTAGCTAATGCATCCTGTGCTATTCTTTTCTGAGCTTCAGATAAATTGTTAAATGTTTGTAAATCATTATGTGGCTGATTTTGAGTTATAGCTTGGTCAACTTCTGTTTTGATTTGATCTAATTGACTTTGATCAAAAGCCGATCTTAATTTAGCTTCTAATGCATTTTTTTGATATAGATATAAATTTGAAGACGCTTTAACTTTAGCTAATTCAGCTTGAACGTTTTGATAAAACTCTTGATTTAAAATCTTTTTAAATTCTTCTAACTTATCATAAAGTGGTTTAATAACTTCATAGCTAACTCTGCTCTCTTTAGCTTCTTTCGCTTCATTATAGGCATTTATAAACTTGGTTTTTTCTTCCTGTGACATTTGAGTATAACCAGCAAGAGAAGAATAATTGTCAAAAGCATTAATTAAGTTTGTTAATTGCCCCATTAATTCATTTGTTTGAACGAATTTATTAACTTTTTCTGTTAATTGAGTTATATCAATATTATTTTTTCATGTATTTAAATCAAGTTGTTGGTTGTAATTTAAGTTTTTTAAACTATCTAATGTTGAAACGAAAGATCTTTCGTTTAAGTTATTAGCATCTGATAAAACTCTGTTTGCACTTTCTTGGCTAACAGGATTTAAAGCGTTTAGTTTTTGGATAAATAGTTGTTTTTGCTCTGAAAATAGTTGTGGTAATGAATTAATGTGTTCAATTGCTTTAGATAAAATTGCTGAATCACCTTTGATTTTATCTTTAACAGGCATCAATTGATCTAAAAATTCTTTGATAATAGCTACACTTAAGTTTTTTGAATTTAAGTTTGAACGATAAGTATCTACTAACTCGGTATATTTAGTTTTGTCAGCATTAGGTTCAGAAGTAAATTTATATTCTTGTCTAAATGAAGCATCAGCGTCTAGTTCAACCTTAGCTTTGTCTAGTAATGTTTTAAACTCATTTAATTGTTCAACTAATTCATCTACATTTGTAAGGTTTGTAACAACATTTGTAATTTGATTGCTAAAAATAGAAATATATTCACTTAAACGGTTTGTTTCAATAGCATTATTAATTTTTTTAACTACTTCTAAAGCTTTTTCAACTGTTGAAACAGTTTGGATGTTTGCTTGTGTAAAGTCTGAAACAACTTCTGGTTGTTCTTGCCCGGATGTAGCTGAATTTAGTAAGTTATTTAAATGTGCATTTAAGTCGGTCTGAGCTTTGTTAATTAAATCTGAGTATTTTGACTTACCATAGTCAAACTTGCTAAATACTGTATTTAAACGACTGTTTAGATTTAAGTATTGTGATTGTTTATATGAAGCATCTAATTGATTATAAGTTTCATAAGCATGTTGATTTTTTGAAGCAAAGTTTTCAATCCCTGAAACATTTATTGATTCTGGAGTGTTGCTTTGATTAAATGCCATGTTAACTAAATTATTTAATTCAGTTTGTAGTCCATTAACTTTGTTTTTGTTGTCTTGTGAAACATAACTAGATGAAACTAGTTGTTTAAATGGATTAATAAATCCATTAAATGAGTTTAAAGAAGTTCTGACTTTAAATAGTTTTGATTCTAAACCATTTCATGATGTTTCTAATTCATTTAATCTACGGTAATTAGCATCTGATGAGTTAGGTATCTTGTTTAACTCAACTAAGAATTTAGTATTAATATAGTTTTTAACATTTGGTGCTAAAGTATTAAAATCATTCATTAAATTTTGCACTCTTGTTTTTAAACTATTTAGTTTGTTTAAATAAGCATTGTCTAAAACAACAATGTTAAATGATATTTCATGAAATTTTCTTGATTCATAAAACGGGTTTTCCGGTGTCATTCTAAAAATCTTAATAGTAATTCTTTTACCAACTGAGAATTTTTCCCCATTTTGTAAAGTAATGTTTATACTATTTGAATTTGCTGTACCTGAACCAATTGTTCTGTTATCCATTGTCACTTCATAATGAAGTCCATTTAAAGGACCGTTAATTGTAAATGTGTTAGTTTCTGCAACTGGAGCGTTTGCTGTAAATGAATTACGATCTAATGGATTACCTAAATATCTGTTATTGATATCTCTGTCGCTGATGTAGTAGTTAGTTTTAAAAATAGCTTCAACTAATGAAGGACCAGGGAAGTCCATAAACACCATACCTAGTTTTTTATACTCTTGGTGTTCGTTTAAGTATTTGTTGATTTTAGGATTTATTTCTCTAGCAAAGTTATCAGGGTGAGAACCAAAACCACCGGCTTTTGACAAGAAGTTTAAGTATAGTTTGTTTGAATGATCTTCATTTGAATAACCAAACATTCTTTGTGCTTTTTCAATTTTTTCATTAACTGGAGCATTATATTCATCTTGCACGTGTTGATGACGATTGATGTAATCACCAAATTTAAACCCTCCAACACGACTAGTTGAAACTAAGTGGTGTCAGTGGTTTACAATAACCATTTTTCCACGTAAGTTAGATAAACGATAATCTAAGTTTCAAGGTTCAGCACCATTTGGGTTAAATAAGAAATTTCTATACTTAGCAAGAGCGTTTTCGTAATTTCTTTTTGCACTAGCTGCTTGACTAGTGTTGTCAACATTCATGTTTTCATCTTTAACTTTAATAACAACAGTTTCTTTTGGGTGTTGAACTAAGAATGCTGAAACTTGCTTTAAAAACTCTTCAAATGATAATGTAGAAGCTGCGGCCCCATGATAAATTCAACCATTAGATGAAACACGGATATCAAAACCACGAATTCCTAAACGCAACTGGTTTGCAATGTTAAGAGATTGCGTTCTAGCGATTGCTCAACCAAAAGTTCAAGCAGCACCTGAACCTTCTCACATAGCACTATCATGAGTTGAAGGAATAGATAATTCAAATAATTTTTTATTATCATTAACCGCACTCATTCAGTTTGAGAAGTCATATTGAGCAATATTGTAGTTATCGTTAACTGTATTGTAATATGAATATCTTGTGTTTTCTCAAATTTTGCTTTGTTCTTGAGTGATTGGAAAAGCAGCAAATAAAGCTGATGAAGCTAGAATTGTTGCTGGCATTAAAATAAAACGTTTTTTCATTATTTACCCCTTTTTAAAACTAAAAACTAAATCTTTTTAAATAAATATAATTATATATTTATTTATTAAAAAATAACACCAAAAAGTGTTATTAATAAACTTTGATTAAATATTAGTTTTTATATCAATTAGTATAACAAATTGGCAAATAATTTATGATTATTTTTGTCAAAAAAACCAATTAAATACACTATAAAATCCCTGAAAAAAATATGCGTTATTTCTGATAAAAATTTTTGTAAATATGAAATTTTTACAGTTATTGTAATTTTTATTATCTTTTATTGCACATTTTCCAAATTACGACACAGTCTTATATATATATATATATATAGAAATAAAAAAAGAAAAGAGACAAATAAAATATTTATGCGGAATAAAATAATAAAAAATACAATTATTCCATTAACAGGAATTACCGCAATTTCTCTGCCGTTTTTAGGAGTATTATCGGCTGGAGCAAGTGGTAGTTTCGGGTCACTAACAAACAATGGAACAGATAAATATCAAGGAACATATCAACAGTTTAATAATATTAAATTTCAAAATGCTTGACATCATGCATCAGACACTGATTTTGGTTTTAATGCCGCAACCAATCATGATGATGTAAACAATTATGAATATAGTCAATTACAAACTGAAAGAAGATTGGCTATGGAAGGTGTTACATTTAATCCTTCAGAGATTAAAACGCCTTATTTGGAAAATAAAGTTTTAATCGAAGAAATCATAGACAAAGAAAATAACAATTATTCATATGCAGTTTCTAAAAGTAATAAAAGAAAGTGAAGAATTACTTTTAATAATTATTTTTCACCAAGACAATCTGATATTAGAAACACTAATGAAGAAAACAGAAACCAAGACGCTGACAAAGCTAAATGATTTGCACCTAATACTTACAATGATAATAGAATGGGTATCATTCTGACAAAAGACTTAAAAATAGTTGATAACACTTTTAGAGCAACTCTACTATTTAGAGACAAATTATATAAAGAAGTAGAATTAAATGCTTCCCAAACACATATAAGAGGTAGAACATATAAATTTATCAATAATGGAAATCAATTTTATGCTTATAATGGAAATAAAATTACTAGACCAAAAGTTAGAGGAAACTTTAATGTTAATCTTATAAAATCGAAAGATTATAATTCAAACATTTTAATTCAAGAAGAAGTCAAATTAAACAGATCATTTACACAAGATTGAGATTATAAAGATTGAAACAATAGCAATAGTGGTTTAGATCATGCTGCTTTCAAAGATCAAATATCATTAGGTAATTTTAGGTATTTCACACTGATTAAAAAAGAAAGAGAAAATTATCATAACACTCTACAAAAAATTAATAATATTTGATATACACACAATGACACCACCTTTTCAAATGGTGCAGTAACATATGGTCAAAGTGTGGAAAGTTTATTTACAGGATTAGCTGCTCCTAATAATGGTTTAGACTTCATGTCTGTTGATAATTGAAACAAAAACGATGCCAATGGTAAAAAAGTTTCAGCAACTGCAAATTATGCATTTTCTCAGCCATCTGCACAAGAAAAATTCAAAGCAGAAAGCTCTAAATTAAATGATTGACAAGAAAAAGCAACTCCTAATTATGCAACAACAGGAAGCACTGTTGATTCAAATAATGTTATTCAAACAATTAATGGTATAACAACAGAAGTTTCAAATGCAATTAATGAAATGAAAAACACAGCTTGACAAGCTGATAATTCAGTTCTAAAAGTAAATACAACACCAGAACAATATATTACAAAGATGTTTGAAAAAGTTGATTCAGACTTAAGCCAATTCTCAGAGGAATTTAAAAGAGTTGCTAAATCAGTTATTTTAAAACAACCAAGCAGAGAAAAAGCAAATCAATATCTACAAAATCTATTAGACATTAATGAATCATTGATCAAGATTAAAGCAGATTATGAAAAATTCAAAAATGTTCCTACAGATTCAATGTATAGTGCCTTAGAAGATAATGAAGCAAATTCTGAATGAGTATATTTCAAAGAAAAAATTGAACAAGCTAAAAACTTCATAGAAAACTTTGATTCAAACAACAATATTGATGCTTCTTTTGAAAATGTGGCTTTAAAAGCTAATGAAAGTAGAAACGAAGCTTCAAACCTTGAAGAAGGTTATTCAACTTTAGATCATGATATTGATACAGCAAAAGCTGAAATTGATAAACTAGCAAGTTTAACTCCACAAGAAAGAGAAACTTACAAAAATCAATTAGACAAAGTACTAACAAGTTTTAATCCTAACTATAGAGTATTAGAAAATTATCCACAAAGAAAATTTGAAATTAGCAAAATTTTAGCTAAAGCCAAATTTGCTAACTTATTAAAAGGATTAAGTCCAATTACAAGAGATACTTTCTTTATCTACAATCCGAAGAAAACTAACCAATCATTCACATATGCTTCAAAAATGCAAGAAGCTTTCGATAATGCCTTAAATGGTGTAGTTTCTTCAAATGCCGAAGATGCCTCAAATGTATTTGAACAATTCAAGAAAAAGTTGAAGCATCTGCAACAACTATCGTAAATGTAAACAACGGTATTCAACCATACCCATCATTAAACAGAGCACAAAAAGCACACTTTATTAATGATTTTACAAATTGAGCAATAAATGCTGAAAACCCAGTTGACACTGATCCTGCTTTCCAAGACATCAAATCAAAAGCAATAGCTGTCGGAAATGCAATGAAATCATTGAATTCAACTTATGTAAGATATGCTCGTCCTACTGGTTCGATGTATGTTTTAGACAAGCCTAAATATTTAGATGCTTCTGAAACTACCAAAACTGCCTTTGACAATTCAGTAGATTTAGCAAGAAGAGTTTTAGAAAGACCTGCTAGAGATGGTGCAGCTCAAGTTCCATTTATTGATGAATATTTAGATGTAACAAAATTGGAAGAAATTAAAAATCAAGTTGTAGTTGATGAATCTAAACTAGACGGAGTTAAACAAGGATTAATTAACAAAATTAAATCATTAGCTTCAAAAGTTAATAATCAAGAAGTTTTAACTGACAAACAAATTGAAGACTATTTAGCTCAACAACAAGCTTCAGGGTTCTTGGCTGATTCAACATTTAAAGCTGACAAAGTTAATGAATACTTTGACAGTGCTTATCAAGCGTTAGTTAAAGATAAAGTTGCTGAACTATTAAATAGTTCAAGTAATTTAAATGAAGCCGATAAACAAACTGCTTTAGCTCAAATCGACGCTGCTAAATCACTATCAGATAATCCAGCACTATCAACAGTGTTTGCTAATGCTAAAACAATGGTTGATCAAGCTAACCAACTTGTAACACAAATTAATGAAGCTCCAACTTATGAAGATTTAACAGAAGCTCAAAAAACTGCTTTAATAAATGATTTTAAAAATTCTCCAAGGTTTTACGAGGGTACAACATTTAAACAAAATGCAGTACAAGATTTTGAGACTTCTAAAGTAAATCCAGTAGTGGCGCAAACTACAAAACTAAAACAATTAGTTGACAAAATCAAAGAAGCTAATACATTAGCTTCAGAAAAATATTCATTATCAGCTAATAAAGATGCATTTGACACAGCCTTTGCTAATGCTTCAGGAAATGATTTTTCTAAATTTGATAAATTAGATCCAACAGAAATTGAAAACATTTACAACGAGCTAAAAACTCAATATGATGCTCTAAACGGTTATAAATCTAAATTACAAAAAGAAATTGATGCTACTGATCAAACAATCAAAGATTATATTGGTACAGAAGAGTTTAATAATGCTACAAATATTGATAATGTTAATATTGAAAACGACACTCAATATACAGCTGAATACAACAAGGTTTTAGCTAATTTAAAAGAAAAAATGGCTCAAAAAGTTGATTCATTAACTTCATTAAATGACGCTCAAAAACAAGCATTAAAAAATGAGATTAATGATCCGCAAGTTAATACTTTTAATGCACTAAAACCATTTATTGAAAAAGCTAATAACTTAAATACTGCAATGGAAGCTTTAAAAGAGCAAGTTAAAGCTGCTGATACTTTTAGCAAAGATAATCAAGACATAATTCCACTTCTAACAGAAGAACAAAAACATGACTTTAACAGCGCGTTTGATAATGCTCAGTTAATTTCTCCGCTTAATGGAAATAATGGTTCTAATGCTGATAAACAAACAGTTGATAATGCAACAAATGCTCTAAAAAATGCCTTAGCTAAAATTCAAGTTGATGCACTTAAAAAAGCTATCGAAGACAAGTTGGCTAAAATTGATGACAACTCATCAGCAAAAGCTAAAGAAGTTAAAACTGAAATTCAAGGTAGATTACAAACAGCTGATGCTGAACAGTTAAGAAAAGATTTAGCAACCTTAAATTCAACATTAGCTAAAGAAGAGTTGCAAAAAGCATTTGAACAAGCAAATGCTTTACAAGATAAATCAACTGATTTACAATCAGAACTTCAAAAAGCACAAGAATTGTTAAACAATGGTTCTGCTGATAATTCAAAATACACCGAACAAGCTTTAAAACTTAAAGATTTAATTAAAGCTAATGCTTTAGAAAAATTAGTTAAACAAGTAGAAGCAACAGGGACTGCTGACAATCCTAATTTAGCTAAAGAATTACAAGAAGCAAAAACAATTTTAGATAACAAAACAACTTCACAATATGATAATGCTTTAGCAGAGCTACAAGATGCTTTGAACAAAAAAGACTTAGAAAAAGCAATTGCAGAAGCAGAAAAGCAAGACAACAAAGACACTTACTTAAGACTTAAAAATGCTCTAACACATGCAAAAGAAGTTTATAGTGATAAAAATTCAAGTGCTGAAACAATTAAGGCAGCTGAAGATGCTTTAAAAGATGCAATTGAAAAAGCTAAAAAAGCAAGTGACGTAAGAAGTGTTTTACAAGATTTAGTTGATGAAATTAAAAAAGATAATGCATCTGCTAATAATGAAATTGTTAAACCTAACTTAACAAATGCTGAAAGTAAGTTAGCTGATCAATCAGCTACTCCAGAGCAACTTCAAAAAGAAGTTAATAAACTAACAGCTGCTTTACCACTAGCTAAATTAGACAACTTAGTAAAACAGGCTGAAGCAACGGATAATAAGTCACAAAGATTAACCGATGAACTTAAAAAAGCAAAAGATTTCTTAGAAGCAAATAAAGGTTTAATAACTGATGATTTAGCTGAACAAAAAGCTTTAGATATTCAAAATCAAGCTGATGCAGAATATAAAGCTTTAAATAATGCAATAGTTAAAGAAAAATTAGCTAAAGCTATTGCTGATGCTTCAGCTTTACCAAACAATAATTCTGATGCCTTTAATAAGCTTCAAGAAGCTATTAAGAAAGCTCATGACTTATACAACAACTTAGAAAATAAAGATGAAACAGCAATTAATGATGCTATTGCAAAATTAGGTCTAAATACAGAATTATTAAACTTAGACAATGCTATTAAAGTAGCTAATGCAATAGAACCTAAGTCAGATAATTTAAAAGACGCTATAACAAATGCAAACTCAAAAACTTCATCAACTAATGTTGAAGACATTAAAAACGCAATTGCAAAACTAAACACAGCAGTTGACAAAAATCCATTAAACAATGCTGTCGCTAAAGCTAAAGATGTTTTAAGTAAATTAAATGAAGATCCTAATTCAACAGACCCTGAATTAGCAGAAAATTCAGCTAAATTACAAGAAGCAAAACAAGCAATTGAAAATGCAATTGCTCAAGCAGAAACTAAATTAAATGAAGAACCTGTCTTAACTAAAGACAAATATCAAGAAGAAGCAAACAAACTTGATAATGTAGTTAACCAGGCTATTACAGAACTTGATAAACTAAAACAAGAAGTTCAAAAATCAGTTGATAAAGCTAAAAAAATAGGACTAAACAATCAAGCTGTTACTGATGCTGAAGCTAAAGTAGCACAAGATTCTAGACCATCAGCTAAAGAATTAATTGATGCTAAAAACTTACTTGATAAAGAAATTGCTAAAAAAGAACTTCAAAATGCTATTGAAGCCTTAGACGCTGACTTAAAAGATTCAGAAACATTCCAAAAAGATGTTTTACAACCAATTAACAATGTCTTAAATGATGCAAATTCAACTAAAGAACAATTCGAGCAAGCAAAAGCGCAATTAGAAAATGCTAAAACTAAAAAAGATTTATTTAAAGCGCTTGATGAAGCTAATAAACAAGTTCCAATTAATGAATCTCTACAAAATCTAATTAACCAAAATAAAGCAGTTGTAGCAAATAATGATGCTCCGGCAGATGCAAATGATATTGCTAACAGAGTGAAAGAGCTTGAAAAAGCTATTAAAGCAAATGAGTTGCAAAACTTAGTAAATCAAGCAAATAATGTTCCTAACAATGAACAATCAGAACAATTAAAAGAACAAATCAACAATGCACAACAAGTTCTAGACAACAATAATTCAACACCACAAGAAATTCAACAGGCTAAAGAAAATATTCAGAAAGCAATTGACAATAACAAGTTAAATAAAGTACTAGCAGATGCTAAAGCAGTAGATCAAGTATTTGATAAACTAAATGACAAATCTAATGCAACTATTTCAAACGAAATAAAAGAAGCTATCAAACAAGCTGAAACAACTTTAAACAATCCAAGCGCAACTAAAGAACAAAAAGATCAAGCAGCAAATGAATTAAATAAAGTTGTTGAAAAAGCAAACAACGCCTTAAATGATTACAAAAATGATCAGAAACAAATTCTAGACAATTTAGTCAAAGAAGCAGAAGCATTAGAACCTAAATCTACTAAACTGCAAGAAACTCTGAAAAAAGCTAATGCAATTAATGATGAATCATCAATTAATGACATTATCAAAGCAGTTGAAGAATTATCAAAAGATGTTAGAACAAATCCGCTAGATGTACAAATTGAAAAAGCACCATCAGTTTCTGAAGGAAGAAATGTTCCAAATGAACTAGACACATTACAAGAATCAAAAGATCTAGCAAATGATCCAAACGCAACAACAGATCAAATCAACAAACAAGCTCAAAAACAAGAACTTAACAATTACAAAATTGATCAACTAGCTGAATTAGATAAGTTAAATAACTTAACAGATGCTCAAAAAGATAAAATTAAGCAACAAATTATTGATGCTACTGACACTGAGCAAGCTAAAAATGCTTTAGATAATGCAAAAGTTCTAGAAACAGCAATGGAACAGTTAAAACAAGTTAATAATGATACAAAAGCAACATTAACTGATCCAAATTCACCAAGTCATAAAAATTATGTTTATGCTGAAAACGCTGATAAACAAGCATTAGATAAATTAATTAATGATGCTACAAATGCATTAGACAATGGTTCAGAAATTGATCCAGAAGCAATTAATAAGATTAAAAATGATTTAGAAGCTCAAGCAACTGAAATTAATAAGGGACAAGGATTAAACAACTTAATTGATAAAGCACAAAAAGCGCTTGATAATCAAGATGTTGAAGAATCTAACCAATACAAAAATGCACCAACTAAACTGCAAGATCAACTAGCTAATGCAAAAGCCGAATTACAAGAAGCTTTAAAAACATTAAAAGAAGCTTCTCCGGCCAAAGAAGCTTACAAGACTGATGTAGAAGATAAATTAAATCAATTAGAACAACTAAAAGATAAAATTAATCAATTCTCAGATCAACCACTAGTTGATGATCAGAAAAATGTAGGTGTAGATCTAAATTCATTAGATAACTTATCTGAATCTACAAAGAATGATTTCTTTGGAGTTAAACCACAAGGTCTATACAACGTTCAAGACAACAAAGAAAATACTGACAAAGTAGTTGATTTAGCTAAACAAGCTAACCAATTATTTGGTGAAATTAAGCAAAATCTAAGCAACAATGATACTAAAGCATTAAATGATAACAAAGTTGCTTTAGATGCTTTAAAACAACAAATTGATCAATTAGTTAATGCTGAAGGCGCATATGATGAAAGTAATAAGCCAGCATTTAATGAACTAAACAATTTAGTTGATGTATTAAATGATAACAATATGGCATTGTTAAATAAACTAGCCAAAGACACAGAAACATTTAAAAACTCTGATCTAACAAACAACCCAGAACAACAAATTCAAGCTTTAAATGATTTAATTGATAAAGTTAATGCTATTTCAGTTAACAAAGACTTAAACTCACCTGCATTAAATGCATATGATGAATTAAGAAACACATTAACTCAAAATGCTCAATCATTAATCAACGCTTATAACGAATTAAAAGATGGACAAAAAGAAGAGTTTAATAAAACAGTAAACAACAACCCAGTTGAACTAAAAGACTTAGATGAAATCTTAGACAGTAAAAAATACTTTGATATCAAAGAAAAACTGTCATTAAACCAAGATCTATCAGAACAAGAAAAACAAGATGCTAAAGACATAATTAAACAACTTGAAACAATCAAAGAAGCAAATAATGAAGTTCCAGATGTTTTAATTGACTTAATTAAAAACGAACTAAATAAAGCAAACCTAGATGCTAATTCAATACCATGATGACCATTCTTAGTAGTTGCATCAGGATTGCTATGATTAGCCGGATTAGCATTTATACTACTTAAAAAATAATTTCGTAAATAATAAAACTCAGAGTTAACTCTGAGTTTTTTGTTTTATTTATGAAAAGATTCAAGGTATAAAAAATTATGCCCATTTGAATCAACTAGATTTAGTTTAAAAGTTGCTATTTTAAATTAATAACATTTTCTGAAAAAAACATTTTGAATATAAAAGTTTTATTTATTAAGCAAATAAATAGCTAAAATATATTTGCAGGCGGAAACACCCTGTCAACTGGCAGTATGTGAACGCGTGAGTTTAAGCATTATGTAAAAACGCCTGGCTGCTAGACTGCCTATTTGTAAGAATAGGCAGTTTTTTGGCTAATTCTGTTTTGAACAAAATATATTTAATCAATCTTTAATTTCACTTTCATTAGAATATTCAGTAAAAAATATAAAAAATAACTTGTTAATTTTCTTACTTTAAGTTATAATATATTAGCAATTGGCGAATGTGGTGAAGCGGTTAACACAGCGGGTTGTGGTCCCGTGATGCGCGAGTTCGAATCTCGTCATTCGCCCCATATGAAAAAAGACAGTTAATCCTGTCTTTTTTGTACCATCTTATAAAATTTAAAAAGCATTTTGTACATTTACAAAATGCTTTTTCTATCCTTTATAAAAAGAGCTGAAATATTAACAAAAAAATATTAATAACACTATAAAAAGCAATAAAAATAAAAAAATATTTGTATAATATTACTACACAGTAATAAATAGAAAGGAAGCTTATGCAAATCACAAAAAATTATATTTTTTATCTACATAAGATAATATTCAAAAAGAAAAGTTCATTTGTAATTCCGGTTATTTGGCTGGTTATTTCAGTTCTTTTGAGTATTATTTTTAGTTTTTTATCATTTAATAATAAGATTCAAAATTTTGTAATTTATAGCGTGGTGTTTGCTGAAATAATTTTTACAATTTTTTATGCAGCTTTAAAATCATTAAATATTTACAAAGATCTAGAAGAAGAAGGGGTTGAGCTTTTAACTTATGCTAAACCAATAACACGTAAGCAAATATTCGCTGGAAAATTAAGTGTATTTTTAATTTTTGGTGTATATTGAGCCTTAACCACCTTATTTAGTAACTTATTTATTTCTTTAGCTGTTAAGTCAAGTTATGTTGCTGGAATTACGTTTTTATCATTAATTGTATTTTTCTTTGCTTATATAATTTTTGGAATGATTTCATCAATCATTGGTTATAAATTAAATGGAAAAATAGCAATAACTATTCCGCTTGCTGTTTTATCACCGTTAGTTATCGGGGGAACAGTTATAGCATCACAAAGTACTTCAACAGTCAATAATACAGCTTTTTATTTAAACAGGAAAGATGCTCAACAACCTGCTGGAAATCAAGTTAATGCTAACTTGTTTTATTTAAATAACAATAAAGACAACTTGATAATTATTCCTAATGGTTATACTGCAAATCAGTTTTCTGAAAAACAATTGCAATATCTAAAAACTGCATTCAGTTTATCAAAAAACTCAGCATCAAGCTGACAAGGTTATTCATGAACAGTTGTTCCATATCAAATGTTAGATTTATTCAACTTTGAAAACCAAAATATCTTTGATACTTTTGCATCAAGTCAAGTAAGCAATTTAGATAATTATTTATATAACAAAGACAATTCTTCTTTTATTTATAGTTATGATTTAAAACTAAACCAAGGTTTAAAATCATATCTTGTAGATACTTCGATTGATCCATCAGTTGTTAAGTTAAATAAACGTTTCTTAGTCCCTGGAGCTTTAAAAAATTATTCTCAAATTAATAATTTAGCTAATACAGACATTATTTATGCACGCGTTGGTGCTGATAATTTTGATATTGAATATCCAGAAGACAAATATACTTATGCTACAACAAATAATTTGATTGGAAAATTAAAATGAAGTTATATTAAAGAGTTGTTAGATTCAAAAGTCTTTAACGACTATGCCAAAGGCTTTTTCAACAAATTATTAGAAGAAAATGAAGAATTAAAACAAGCTTCTTATTCAGAACTAAGATTAATTAAATCAATCTTGCTTTCAAGTATAGAAAAAGAATTAAATAATCCACAAGCATTAATTAACCAAATAATTGTACCTGAAGTAAGTGTACTAAGAGAAGATGCTATTAAAAATCAAATTATCACAACTGAAGTGGAAAAACAAGTGTATTTAGCAACTGCATTTATTTACTATCTATATTTCACTTATACAAATAATTTATTATCAGATGCAATTTTAGTTAATGATTCATCAGAAAATGATCAAAATGAGGACAATCAAACAAATTACAATTTTACACCTTCAACTTTCAGATTCCAGTTTGGTGAATTTGTCTACAACATAGGTGGATATGGAAGTTATACAGCTAAACAACAAATTGTCAACAATAAAGTTATTATTCGTTACGATTTAAACAAAAGTAATAATTTCTTATTCCAACCACTAGAGCAATTTGCATCAATTAATCGTAATAAACAAATCATAAATAAATACGGATACATTGGTATTTGAGTAGTTTTAGGTTTTATCTTTATTTTAATTAACAACGTTTTATATATCAAAAAGGACTATAGATAATGAATATTTTACAAGTAAATAATTTAACTAAGATTTATAAAACAAATAAAGATAAAAACCGTGGAATTTTTGGTGTTTCATTTGAAGTGAAACAAGGTTCATTTCATGCTTTTATAGGTGAAAATGGTGCAGGAAAAACAACAACAATTAAATCAATTATTGGTTCTTTTACAGACTATCAAGGTGAAATTTTAATCAATGGCATTAATGTTTTAAAACCTGAAGCTAAATCAAAATTAGGTTATGTACCTGAAAACGCAATTTTTCCGAAAGAATTAACTGTTTGAGAGTATTTGTATTCGCTAGCTTTACTTTCAGGAGTAAATAAAACTCAAGCAAAAAACAAAATAGAAACATTTTTAGAAAAATTTGAAATCACAAATCTAAAAAACGCTAAACCAAGCAACTTTTCATCTGGTCAAAAGAAAAAAGTTTTATTAATTCAAGCTTTATTAAATGACCCGGAAATTATTATTCTAGATGAACCAGCTGCTAACTTAGATCCTACAGCGCGTTATGAACTGTTTAGTTTATTAAATGAACTACACGCAGAAGGCAAAACCATTTTAATTAGTTCTCACGTTTTAAGTGAAATAGACAAATATGTTGATTCATTTACCTTAATTCATAATGGCTCAATCATTTTAAGTGGTGACAAAACTCAAAGTTTAGAAAGTATTTTCTATGAAAAAATTATTAAAGCTTAGTGCCTTTATTCCGTTAGCTTCTATTTTTACGTTAGTTTCGTGCAATCAACCAATTGTTCCAGAAACTACAAATTATCAACTTAAAACAAAACAAAAAAGCTTAAATCAAGAACTTTTAGACAAAATAGTCAAGGAACATTATTTACCAACTGATAATTTTGCAGCTAAAGCTTACATCAATAATCAAAATAGTATTGACGATGGAATTTATGTTGAACTAAAATCATCCCTAATTTTTGCATCTATTATTAATAGCGATGTTTTAGCAAACTCTGGACCAAAAAGAGTTTTAGTCGGTAAGGGAATTAATGCTATTTCAAACACTTTAAACAATGATTGATATTTTTATTTAAATAATTTAAATAAATTTAATTACATTTTAAATCCATTTGGAAGCAGATATATAGATTTACATGTTGATCAAGATGAACAACAGCAAAAAATAAATCCAAAAAGCACACAAGCACAATTTGAATATGTCAATAGGAAATATAATTCAGCCAATTTAGAACTAAAAAACCCTAAAATACTGTCAATAACAGAAAAAATTTTAACTAATCAAAAAGCTGATATTTATAACAATAAATCTGTCATGTACTTAAACATAGAAAATAATTACATTATTCCGGTTTTCAAGTACCAAGCAGATAACAATTCAGCAACTAAACTGTTTGTTTCACCAGATATTATTTGAAAACAAAATCCAGATTTATCAATTGAGAATTTAATTAATCAATTTCATGATGCTTTTCAAAATTCTTGAAGTGAATTATTAAAAAAAGAATATGACTACAACGTAGAAATTGAATCTTCAGACCCTGATATTGTCTACAGCCAATTCAATGATGAAAATCTGTTTAAACTTTATAAAAACAATAACTACAACGAAATAACTAGTTTAGCAATTGCCAAATTAAATCAAGATCAATTAAACGCATTTAGATATACATGAGGTTATGTTTATGAAAACTAAATTTCTAAAATTATTTGCCTTATCATTAGCTCCTGTAAGTGTTTTGACAACTTTAAGTTGTAAAAATACAAAAGGAATGGAAGCTTTAGATTCGCTAGTAGATCATAAAACCAGAGTAGAAGTTAAAGAAGATGATAAAAGAGCAAAACAAACTGAAGAATGATTAAATTCATTGCTTAAAACTTATGTTTATAAAAATAATCAAATTGAACTTGATAAATATGTTTTTTCACAAACAGACGTTGATGAAGTTGAAAAAATCAAAGCTGAATTAAATAAAATGAAACAACAATATGAACTTTACTTTCCGGATGCGCAAATTGCTAAATTACAAAATCAGCTAGATGAGGCCACAAAACTAAATGTCTTTTTATCAGGCGCTGAATTAGAAAAAAATAAACAAAAAATTGCAGAACTGCAAAATCAAATTAATTCATTACAAAATCCGTCAGACATTTTAGGAACACCAATAACACGTGAAAGTTTTGCAGTTAATCGTTTTCAATTTTTCCAAAAAAATTGATTATTCGTTTTAAAGAATTTAAATTTATTTAATTGAACTTTTGCTGAATGATTCACAAACCCTCTAAATTCAGATGGCATCAAGCCTTCAGAAGAATATTTAAACAATTTAAAAACGCTAAAACCTTATAGCCCATACTCGGTGACAGATAATTATCTTGATGAGCTAATTATTGGTCAAGAATCTAGTGAATTACCTAATGCTGTAGCAATTTATATAAGAAAAGGAAAGTTAATTTTTCGCTTCATAATTGAAAATATTGAACCCGATCAAATTGGTAAAGTTAATCTAAAACCATTAAATTACTACTTTGGTGCTTCTAAAGCAAATGTTATATCACTAAACCAAATTTCAAACATTATTCACCAGGGTTATATTCACGAAAATAGAAGTCAGATTGATGAACTAGAAAACAAACTAATTAAAGAAGGAAGATATGGTGAACCAGCAATGGTTTTTCCAATAATTAAATAATGAAATCACTTACAAAATTAATTGGAATCATTGCTTTAGGTATTGGAATTGGCGGTGCTATTCCACCTATGGTTTATTCCTTTAACTCACAAGCTAAATTCAAAAACAAAAATACTGAATCTAGCCAAAATGATTCTGAATCAATTACAAGTTTTAAACAAGTTCAAACTGATAAAAAATTAGTTAATGCTCCAGAAACAGAACTAAAAGTTGATCAAGCTTTATCATGAGACAATTTTATAGCTCAAGACAGTATTAATCAAATTTTGGATTTAATATATCCAAATAAAGAATCTAAAGAAAACTACATTCAAAGTCAAAAAGAATTAGGTGATGATTATTTATTAAAAATTCAAAGTGCATTACGTTATTCAAATAATGTCACTCAATCATTTGTACCAGCTGAATTTGATTTTTCAACATTTAGCTTAGTTAAACCATATCCTATTAAAGAAGGTGATAAATTATTAAATGAAATGTCTACTAAAAACTGACTATGATATTTATTTAATTTAAACAATTTTTCTTTAATTCAAGTTAGTGAGTTTACGCGTGATTTTAATAATAATGAAGAAGAATTTGAAAAGAAAAGTCTTGAAAATGCACTTTTATACAAGATTTTTATAAAATTAAAGAGTAATCAAATTAGTCAATTTGTGGTTCTAAATTCAGTTTATGATGATGAAAAATCCATTTTCTTATTTACGAGTGAAGGATTTATTTTAAAAATGAATCTAGAAATATCTACCGATTCAGAAACTAATGAAACAACAACCAAAACAGAACTATTAACTTATATTGATTCCTTTCCAAACTTATTAAAAGCACAAGATCCAAATTCTATTTTTGATTTAAATAAATATGTGACATTATTCGGTGAATTTGGTAATGATGACACCGGTAAGGCAGAGTCGCCAAGAATAGCCTTTTTAGACCATTATGGAGCTACTAGATTGCGTTATACAGCAATCGATGTAAATAAATAAAATATGAAATTATTTAAATTTTTACCCTTATTATTACCTTTAACAATTATTTCTGTATCTGTTTCTTGCAATCAAACAAGTGATACAAATGCAAAACCTAGACTTTACAAAAAAGATAATGTTGAAAAAATTAGCACTTATTTAACCGAAAATAATTTATCTTTTTCAAGTGCTCAAAAACAAGCTTTAGATAATATAACAACTTCATCGTTACAAGAATTAAAAGAAAAATTAAAAAGCATTAAAGACGCCTTGATTAATGCTAAAAACAACAATCAAACAGATGTTATAACTCAAAATGAAACTAAATTAAAAGATTTAATGACACAAAATGCCTTAGTTTTTTTAGCTTATCCAACTCATTTTAAGCACATTTTCTTTGACTATGCACTTTTAACTGATAATACTGACCCAACTAAACCGGTTCATTCACCTAGATATAGACACTTTGCTTTAGGTGAAACAAACAGCTTCAACGATCAACCGAATGCTCATAAACACAATAATTACAATAAAAATGAATCAGCATTTAAAAACCTACAGGACATTTCATTCATCAGCCAATTAAGAGAGTCTAATCAATATCGTGGCTACAAAGTGTTTTATGTTACAATTTACAATGCTGTATTTACTTTTTTAGTAAAAGATAATAACTTAACTTTACAACCATTTTTAATAACTTTTACTAAAGCTAAACCAAACGTATCAATAGATGGAGATGAACTTTATCATTTTATGGATAAAGACAAAAACACTTTAGAAAACGCTGATATTCAACAATTCGAAGACAGATTTATTACTCCTGAAAAAGGTTATCCAAGTTATTCAATATTGTTTTAATTTAATGAAAATTGCATTTAAAAATTCGGAATTTCAATCCGAATTTTTTGTTTTTAATTTTTACCAAAAAGCCTGTCTCCTGCATCTCCAAGACCAGGAACTAAATAACCATGCTCGTTTAATTTTTCATCTAAAGCACCTAAATAAATTTCTATATCAGGATTTTCCTTTAATAAATTATCGACACCAACTTGACATCCAACTACACCTACAAATTTGACTTTTAAGCCAGTGTCACTGTGTTTTTTGATTAATTCAATAGCTTTATTGGTTGAATTACCAGTTGCTAAAATAGGGTCTAAAATAATTACAGTTTTATTACTTAAATCACTTGGTAACTGGTTTAAATAAATTTCAGCCTGTAATGTTTGTTCATTTCTTTTCAATCCAATAAAACCTATTTCTGCATCAGGAATAATTGAACTAAAACCATTCAATAACCCCATTCCAGCTCTTAATAAAACAACTAAAACAATTTCACTTTTTAACTTATAACCCAGTGTGCTAGTGATGGGAGTATTTATTTGTTCAGTAATAGTTTGCAGGTTTGAAGTGGTTTCATAAACTAATAATTGTGCAATTTCATTTAATGTAGTTTTAAAAAGTTTTTTATCTGTTTTTATATTTCTTAAAGTTGTAATTTTAGATTGGATTAAAGGATGGTTTAAAACTGTTACCTTCATAAATTTCCTTTATTAATTTTAAAAATTATAAAACTTTTTAGTTAAAAAATCTCTTTGTTTAGTAAATTTTGAACTTCTGCAAATTATTTAATCTGGTTTCTTATTATTTTTGTCACTAAAATATTTGCATTAAAAAAATTCCATTCACTCAAAAAGGGAGTAAAAATTTTTAACCCACAAAATAACATTAAAAAAATTCAAAAAAATGCACTTTAATTTCTTATTAAAAAATGTCAAAAAATTTCTTGACTGATTAAAAAACTTTGTTATTATATTTATGGACTAGAAATAGTCCGTATATACTGCTAATTTTTAATTTATAGTAAAGGTATTATCTTTCTATTGTTATTAATTTACATTATTAAGCAAAGTCGCATTGCTTAATAATGAACTACATATTTGTTTTTATATAATGACTTTTAAATTCAAATAAGTTTATTTTTTGTTTTTTATTTATTTTTATATTTTATTATTTTAATTTTCTTATATTTGTTGTTAATGGTTAGTCGCAGATCATTAATCTTCTATTTTCAAGAATTAGAAAATATATATCACAAGTCTATATTTTTATAACATATAGTTAAACACTTTTCCACCGGGCATCATCCGGTGGTTTTTTCATGTAAAAAAACTTAGCAAAAAAACTTTTTTAGTTCACTTTGTGTTTTTGCTTATTTACTTAATGTATGACAAAGAAAATATTGCTGGCTACAATATGTTTGCTGATTTGCATTGGTGCAACAATTGGAATTGAAAGATTGATCAACACAAAAGTTGTCACATCAAAACAAAAACAATTCAAAACTTATTCATATAAAGTTACTGGTGCAGTATTTGATGATTCAAAAGTAACTGTAGTAAATCCTTTATCATACAGACAACTATTTTTTCTGGTTGGAGTTAGCCCATACAGTGATTTATCAGATTTTGATTTAGATGAATTAGCTCCTGTAAATCAAGAAATTTATGTACCTGTTTCAGACTATAAATTTAGTTGAGAAGACTTCAAATCAGAACAAGATTTTAGAAACGTTGGAATATCATATAAAGACTCTAACATTCTATTTAAATATAAGTCACAAGGACATGAAATCACTTCATGAAAACAATTAAATTATTTGCGTGGCGTATCTACCAAAAGCAAGCTAGCTTTAAAAAATCTTTTAAGATTAACTTAATTTGAATCAATGGATTTTTAATGATTTCCTTGTTTAGTTTAGCTTTAAATAATTGATGATGATTTTATTTAATTTCATTAGCAATAATTTTTCTTTTAAGCCTATGGCTTAGTGCTAAACACACAATGTTATTTGTATTTGGATTGGTGATTTTTTATGGCGCAGTTTCTATTCACAATTACTTAAATTTTGGACTTTTACACAACAAAGATAAAATTTCCTCTAATTTCACAGTTGTTGATTTATCAAGTAAAGCAATTTATTTACAAGACAATTTAGGCCGAAAATTTGCACTGTGAAAAAATAATGTTAAAATCCCTATTTTCATTTATCAAAAAATATATGTTCAAGGCTACATTTATGAAATAAAAGTTGAAGGAAATTATTTTTTAGCCAATGGTATTTATTATGCCATTAAACCTAGTTTAATCAAGGATGTAGAAAATTTAATCAATTTTAGATTTCACTTTTTTAAGTATTATTCAACAGTTGATTTTATATACAAAGAATTAATTTTACCCCTATTATTTGGTTTTAATTTGCAAGACCAAAACCAGTTAATTTTAAATATGAAGCAACTAGGTGTTGTTCAATTAATAGTTGTTAGTGGGTTGCATTTTACAATCGTTTACAATGTTTTTAAAGCTCTTTTTCATAAAGTTGACTCGTGCAATATCATTGCATTAATTTTGCTTAGTTTATATTTCTTTATGTGCAAAAAATCTGTTTCAGTTTTCAGGGCTTATTTGTTTATTTTAATTAGTGAAATTAGTAAACAAATTACATTTCTAAAAAAGAAAGTAAATTCAAATTCAAGCTTAACGCTGTTAAGCTTTCTGTTCTTATGCTACAATCCCACAAATGTCTTAAATATAGGTTATTGACTTTCGTTTTTATTAACTTATGTCTATTTAACCTTAAATAGTTCTTCAAATAAAGATGATGAAAAAATGACTTTAAAGCAAAAGATTAAGGTTCATTTTAGTAATTGCTTGTTAATTTGAATTTACTCATTTGTAATAATATTGACTCAAAATTCAGAAGTCAGTTTATTTTCATTCTTTTATTGTTTGATTCTAACACCTGTTTTTGAACTAGTTTTGATTTTCTTTACCTTGTTTTTCTGAGCTAACCCATTTTGCATAGCGGTCGGGCATTCATTAAATAATGTTGTTAGTTTTTTAACAAATTGAAACTATATAATCGGTTGAAATTTTAGTTATTTGAAACTTGCAATTTATTGCATAATGTACCTTTTCTTTGTCTGATTTAACTTCACAAAAAAGTTTAAATCTAAACAATTAAAACAAAATTAGTATAATTAAAAAATGAAGTTAATATATGGTGAAGACAGATTTTTAATTGAGCATAATTTAGGTTTAATTAAGTCTCAATATGACCCAAATCAAGTGGTGATTTTTCAAAGTGAGCCTGACTTAGAACAAGTTTATCAAGCCTTAAATAACAACAGTTTATTTGCATCAAAAAAACTTATTATTATTCCGGATATTATAAGTGCTGAACGTAAATTCTCTAAAAATGATGAACAAAATACACAACTAGAACTAATTCAAAAAATTGCATTTGCAAACAGAATTGATGAAATAGTTTTTGTGTTTAATTCAAAAGAGTTGCTAAATAACGCTTTTGTTAAAAAAATAGCAGAAAGCAGCGAAACAATTATTTGCAATAAACTGTCAAACGAAGAATTAATTGGTATTGCAGTTAATAAATTTGGTGAAAATAGCATTCCATACAAATACACAGATGTAATGTACTTAATTAGTGTTTTACCCAATAATTTAAGCATTATAATGAACGAAATAGAAAAAATTTGTTTGTTAAATCAACCATTAAGCATTGAATTAATTGATAGTTTTATATCAAAATATGGTAGTGATGATCCGTTTGAATTTTCAAATGCCATTTCTAAAAATGATTTCAATTTGATTTGACAAAAATATTTACAAAAAAAAGAAGCTGAAGAAAATATTTCACTAATAATTTATTCAATTACAAACACTTTTAGCCTTGTGAATCAGATATATTGATATAAAAAAAGCAATTTTTCTATTTCAAAAATTGCAGCAATTTTAAATATGAACGAAAAAAGAGTCAACATTCATTCTTGAATTTTGGATAAATACGGATATAAACGTGTTTCTAAAATCTTAACCAATCTAGCTAGGCTAGATGTGGAAATTAAAACTACAAAAATGGAGGGATATGAAGTTTTTGAAGCTTTCTTGGTCAGAAATTTCGCCAACTAATCAAAGTTCTTTTCTATTTTTAGATCCTAATTTTGTTTATCACAAAGATTTAAGACAAGTTCAAAAATATTATCAAAACATAACGAAGCAAGTGCAATCTGTCAAGGATTTCAAATATCCTATTACAATCGTTTTGCCAGATTTATATAAGTTTTATAACCTAGATTTACTAAGATTAGATGAAAATGCAGTTAGATTAATTGAACAGCAAAAACAATATTTACGTTACTTTGTAGAAAATTTGATAGATTACAAAATAACTTTTGCAGCTCGTTTAATTTTTAATAACATAACTTCCTTAGGTCAGGTCTTAGAAAAAAATAAAAAAATAAACGAAACTGAAATTAGTGAATTTAATCCTAAAAATGATTTAACACATTATAACGACTTGCTTTTAACAAAAACTGTTGAACTACATGAAAATGAAGATGGAACAAATCATTTAGCCAATGATATTAACAACATATTAAATCATTTAAACAAAGAATTCAAGGTTAAAAACTTATTTATTGAAAACTTGAACGACTATTTTGTTGATGAGCAAAACATTATAGATTTAGAAACTTTATCCTTCCTAGAAAAAACATTTGAGAAAATTTTAGAAAAAGAAGAGACTGAACTTTTCTTTTATGAAAAAAATATAAAAATAAACAAAAAACTTTTATTTTTCTACAAAAAATATTCACTATTTACAAACTTAAATTTTAAAGATAATTTATACCTTACTATTTGTGAAATTAAAAAATTAGTTGACAATAAAATAATTCCAATTATTAAAATTGATCAATACTTTGACAAACCAGGTGATAGCATCATTTATCACATGGAAAAATTGAAAAGAGTTTTTGATTGTCTTAGTTTTTTACAACAACCATTAAGTATTTATTTTAGTCATTTATCCTATCATGTTTCAACGTCTTTAAACAACGTTTATAAAGATAATATTTTTAGCTCAGTAATTATGAGCTACTATGGAGCTTGTTTGTATAAACAAAAAAACATTTTTCCTTTAAGTTCGCCAAAAAATAATCTAATGTTTTTCAGTAATAAAAATTGACTTTATGTCAATTTGAAAAACGAAACTCAGAATTATTTTATGCTAATGAATTTAACAAATGGTAAAAGAAAAATTTGAAGCATTTTTAAATACTTCAAATTTTATAAAAATTAAAAAATCAAATCTTAGGAGCTTATAAAACTGAAATAAACGAAATTAAAATTTAGTTTTATTTCCAATTAATATGCTTAAATAAGCCCTTTTTATGCGTGAAGAAGTGTATCTTCTGCTCGTGCAAGCTTTTATAAAATCGTCATAGTTACTATTTAATTCGACTTGTTTTTTAAATAGATTTTCCATCCCTTCAGAGATCATGTTGTATTTTGCAAGACTCTGAGGGGATTTTTTTCTAACTATTTTTCTAAATTTTTCATATGTAAATGCTATGTCGTTTTTAGGGCTATATTCAATAGTCATAGGTGTAAAAGGCGAAATATCTTGATTTAGCTTTACCATTTGTCTAATTTTAGTTGCGCTAGCAAACTGGTCTTTGGCATCAGTGCTATGAAACGGAATTGTTCTTTGAATAGAAATTGGTTGAATTTGTAAATTATGTTTATAAATTGTTTTGACATATTCTAAACCTAAAATATCATTTGGCATCGAAATATCTTGGCCGATCAATTCGTTTAAGGCTAAATTTGTGGCCCTTGGAAAACTGTTAGCTCCTTTTTTAAGAAACTGCTTAACAAGTTTATTATATTGATCAAGATTTTGATAAATGCTTTTGGCTATTTTTTTAAATAATTCAACGTTATTAGTTTCAGAACCAAAAACTAAATAATCAATTTTCTGTTTTGCCAATTCTAGCACTGAAAATTCAGCAAAAATGTGTGCTGCTTGACTAGAATATTTATCTGATAACTTAATAACTTTATTTACTCCATATTTTTTGGCAATTTTACTTCTTTGCTTAAAAGAAGCAATGTGCTTTTCACCTCTTTGAGTAAATTTATCAGTTAAAATAACTATGATATAAGGGTTTTGGATATTTTCTTTAATTCAATTGATTTGGTAAATATGCCCATTGTGAAACGGATTGTATTCTGCAACTATTCCAACCCTATTGACTTTACCTGTGTTTTTGGTTTTAAAAAAGTTTTTAATTCTGTTTCATAAATTCATAATTTAATTATATTATTTAATTAAACAAAATTCTATCTGTTTAAGCCTTAAAATATGATGTTTTAAGAGTTAACAAAAATGGAAAAATATACTTAGCAAATTGGGTTTTTGTATTATAATATTCATACTATTTAATAAATGAATTTATTTGCTATTAAATAGTCTAACTGTTTCGATTTGTAATAGATAAAACTAAGTTTTATCAGTTAAACTATGATATAGCAAATTGCAAACAATTCATAGTATAAAATTCACTTAAGATTTTGATAATAATATAATATTTTCATGTAAAGGGAGGTGACTAATGGCTATAGTTCCAAAACGTAAGACTTCTAAACAACGTAAACACAAAAGAAACTCACACTCTGCTTTAACTCCTATGAATCTTGTAGAATGCAAAAACTGTTCAAACAAATACGAACAACACGTTGCATGTAAATTCTGTGGATTCTATAAAGGTAAAAAAGTAGAAGGTTTTGTTGCTTTACAAGATCGTCAAAATTAATTTGCGAAAACGACTGAACTATTCAGTCGTTTTTTCTTTTTTAGTTCATTTTCATTTTTTTCTTATTTATTAAATGGAGGAAAAATGAAAATTTATTTAATTGGTGAAATAGTTCACAAAAACAAATCAAACATTATATTGGAGTCAAAAGGTGAAGGATACTTATTCACTGTTCCATGTGAAGAACGCTTCGAGGTGGGACAAAAAACTAAATTATTTATCTTCAATTATCGAACAGAATATTCACAAAATAGCTATGGATTCAAAGATTTTAAAGAGAGGCTTTTATTTATCGATCTTATATCAATTGAGAAAATAGGCCCAAGAATAGCTTTAAATTTATTAGATAAAGGTTGAGAATATATAGCAGAATTAATAGCCACAGACAATGTGTTAGAATTAACTAAAATCCCATTAGTCACAGAAAAAATGGCTAATTTAATTTCAGTTCAACTGCAAGAAAAATGAAGCAAAATTTATTCAAATCATGCACAAAAAGATAATAGCAAGTTTCAAAATCAAAATGATGCATCTGACGCATTATTGCAATTAGGGTTTAAGAAAAATCAAGTTGATTATGCCCTAAAACAAATCAGAAGTAGTCAAATGCAATTTAACAATGTTGATGACTTAATTGAAGAAAGCATTAAAATCATAGCAACACAAGCGAGTGAAAATGCAACTAGAACTCAGACCGCGTAATTTTCAAGAATTCATAGGTCAGCCGAAACTAGTTAAAACTGTTTCGGCAATGATTGAAAGTTCTAAAATTCAAAATAAACCACTTGATCACATACTGCTTTATGGAATGCCTGGTATGGGTAAAACAACCTTAGCGACTATAGTTGCTAATGAGCTTAATTCCAAAATCCACTACATTCAAGGCGCAAACATCGATAAAAAAGCTGATTTAATTAGTGTTTTATCAGTCATAAATGAAAATGATATTGTTTTTATTGATGAAATTCATAGCATTAATAAAACAGTTGTTGAATTTTTATATAACGCTATGGAAGATTTTGTTTTTGACTTAATAGTAGGAGCAGACGGAAACAGCAGAGCTATGAGAATGAAACTCAAACCATTTACTTTAATAGCAGCTACTACTAAGCTAAACGAAATACCACAGCCGTTAAAAGACCGTTTTGGATATGTTGCCAGATTGGTTAATTACACTGACCAAGACATTTTAAAAATCATCAATAATACTTGTCAAAAAATGGAAATAAACCTAGAAAATGAGCATCAAAAATTAATTGCTAACTATTCTAGACAAACACCTAGACTGGCAAATCATCTTATTGCTAGAGTTAATGATTTTGCTATAGCGCAAAATCAAGGCAATATAACCAAGAAAACTATTAAAAAGACTTTTAAATATCTAGATCTTTATGAACATGGTCTGACTAAAGACCATATTGAATACTTAGAAACCTTAAAAGATGGATTTGATGAGCGGTTTGTTTCTTTAGATACAATAACCGGATTATTATTGCACACTAAAGAAACGATAGTCAATGAAATTGAACCAGTCTTACTATTTCTTAAATTAATTCATAAAACTTCAAAAGGTCGTCAAATCACGTCAAAGGGAATTGATTACTTAATTAAACAAAAAATTTTAGCCTAAACTTAGTGTATATTATTGATTTTTTCAAGCTGTTTTAATTTGATTTTGGTAAAATTGATATAGTATGAAAAATAGGATAAAAGAGTTTTTAAAAATAACAAACTTTAAACGTTTTATCATTGGATTTATTACTATTTTTTCTGCCTTAATGGTGATAGTTTTTGGAAGTGTATTTTACGTTTCTAAAAATGTTAACAAATCGCTTGATTATGGTGGTGGAATAGAAGTTTTAATTCAAGTTAAGCAAGATCAAAAAAATGCTGATAAAACATTAACTGAACAAGTTAATAAGTCATTATTTAACCGTCTAACTGGTGGTACCGGATTAAACGGAATTTCCATTTCATCAGAAGGTGATGGGAAAATCAGGATTACCAAAAGTGGTCAAATAACAGACTCGCAGCGAATCGCTTTTGAAAATGAAATTGTTGATAAACCAATTTTAACCATAACTGATGCTGAATTAAGACCATTGTTTTATGATGGCATATTCACTGAAGATGGTTCATTAGAAAAAGGAAATTCAACAAACTGAATTCCTCCATTCAAAGCTGATTCAGCTAAAGCAACAGCTAATCAATCATCAGGTCAATACATTGTTGAATTAACTCTACAACCTGATGCAGTTGTTGAATGAACAAAAGCTACAAAGTATGTTTCAGAAAAACCTGCTGGACAAAACAGAATTTTAATGTGATTAAACATTGAAAAGTTAATTCACTTAGCTAAAACTGAATTTCCAGAAGACTGAAAACAAGCTAATGAGAACTTATGAAACTTTATTCATGTCAACAACTCTCCTTACACAACTGTTACTAATCAATTTGGTCAGCAAGAAAGAAAAGCTAATGAATTGAAAAAGTATCAATTTGATGCAAGTCAATTTTTAATTAGTGATGCACAAGTTTCAGCACCACTTAATCAAGCAAATATTCAAATTTCAGGAAACTTTACAGCAGCTACTTCGACAGAATTAGCTAACAAAATTAATTTCGGTTTAAGCAACTACGAATTAAAAGTTTTATCAAACATTTATTTAGATCAAAGCTTAAATAACTCAGCATTTTACTACGCTATGTTAGCTGGAGTTGTAATTTTTATAATCATTTCATTCTTTATGATTGTTAACTATGGGCTATTGGGTGTATTAAGTACAATTTCAATTGCTTTATATATCTTTTTAACCTTGTTAATTTTTACAGTTCTAAGAGGTGAATATTCACCAGCAACAATTGCGGCTTTAATTATAGGTATTGGGATCAGTGTTGATGCCAACGTTATTACTTATGAACGGTTAAAACGTGAGATGTATAGTGGCGACGCTCTCAAAAATCATATCGTAATGCCAACCGGATGTCAATATCATCCATAATTGATGCTAACGTTACAACTATAATTGTTGGATTTATCTTATTTTACTTTGGTACGAAAGATGTTAGAGGATTTAGTATAACTTTAATTTTATCTATCTTATTCACGCTTTTAGTTATGCTAGTTTTCTCAAGATTTTTAGCGACATTATTAGTTAATTCGGAATTATTTGAAAACCGATTATATTTATTAGGTGTTCGTAAAAAATACATTTTAAATCAAACAAAATTAGGTGGATTTGTAGAAAGAAATGATTTCTTAAAACAAGCTAAATATTTTGCAGTTGGTTCGCTTGCATTCATCATAATTGGATTAATAGTGTTTGGTTCAATTTCTGGAGCTCAAAGTGATGCTTGAGCCGGATTTAATCGATCATTAGAATTTTCAGGTGGGACAAATATCAATATTAGTGCTGATCCTAGTTCATATCTTTCACAAAATGAAGCGCAAAATATTTTAAATCAACTAAAAAACAATGCGACAACACTAAATATTAAAGATGCAGACTCGGTGTTAAGTATGAGCAAAATTAGCTCAACAAGTGATAATTGAGCTATCATTCTAAAAACTTCACAAGAAATTTCGCCCGAACAAACTCAGCAAATTTCTGAATTTGTTAGATCGATTGATGCGCAGTTAAAAGTTATAAATTACACCATATCAACTTCTGAAGCGTCAAAATTAGTGCTTAATTCAATGTTGGCAGTAGGTTTAAGTTTTATCGGAATAGTTGTTTATTTACTGCTAAGAATGAATTGAACTTATTCTATTGCAGCTATTATTGGTTTATTACATGACTTTTTAATGGTTTTAGCATTTATTGTAATCGCAAGATTACAAGTTTCAGCAATCATTATTGCCGCAATGCTTTCAATCTTAGGTCTAAGTATTAATGACACTGTTGTTACATTTGACAAAATCAGAGAAACAATCAAAACAAAATATCCAAACAGAATATTAAGACAAGAAGATATTAAATCAATTGTAAACTCATCAATTGCAGAAACACTAAAAAGAAGTTTATACACTTCAGGAACTACAATTGTAGCCATTTTAGTTTTATTGGCATTTTACGATGCAACTAATTTCTCATTTAATATCGTTATGTTGTTCGGAATTTCAATTGGAGTTTATTCATCAGTATTTATTTGTTCATGAGTTTGAGCAAAACTTGAATTAATCCGTCAACGTGGAATTGAAAAAAGAGCCAATAATGGTTTCTGAAATATAAATAAACCAGACGAACAAACTTTTAATGGAATAAATGATTATGTTTAATCTTTCCAGAAAATTTCCATAAAAAACAGGAAAAAGAGGACTAAAGTTTTTTGTTAGTTCTCTTTTTTCTTTTTTAAAAAATTATGTGTATCATAAAGGTATGAACCAAAAGAATAAAGGAATGTTTTTAGAAAAAATTTTAAACAGAACCATCAGGGTTTTATGAGAAAATGAAATTGCATTTATCGAAAAGAAATCTATTCCTATTTCAATAATCAGTTTCAATAAAACAACAGATAATCAAGTAATTAGCAAATTTAAACACCATAAATCAACTGTGGATTACATTGGAATGTATAAATCTAAATTTATTTGTTTTGAAGCAAAAACTACAAACTTAGACAATCTTCCAATGTCTAATTTTAAGGAGCATCAAATAGATTATTTAAATTTAATACATAATAATGGTGGTATAGCTTTTGTTGTCGTTTATTTTAGTTTGTATAATGAGTTTTATAAAGTATCAGTTGAGTTAATTAAGGAACATTATAAACAAAATAAGTCATTAAAATATCTGACGGTAAAAGAAAATTCAAGACCTCTAAGTCTTGAATTTCCAGGATATTTAGATATTGTATAGTGAGATTAAGCTTTGAAATCAACTAATTCTTTTAAGTATTTAGAAGGTGTTCATTTAACAACTCTTTTTTGTGGGATTTCGATGTAATCTGAATCTTCTTCTGATTTTTTAAATTTATTCACCATTGTACGAGCAGGTTTTACAGTTGTTGAAAAAATTCCCAATTGTGATAATCTAACTTTATCTTCCATAATTAGTTGTTCTTTTAATACGAAAACCATTGCATCAAAAACTGTTTCAACATCTTTTGGTGATAATTCTGTTCTATCCGCAACTTCTGTTAAGAATTCTTTTTTTGTCATTATTGTGTTGCTCCTTAAATTTAAGTATATCTTTATTATATAATAAAATAAATTTTTAAGCCTGAAAATAGGAAATAAAAGTTCATTTATTCAATTTTAAAATCTAAATGTGTTACAGCCATTGTGAAAGATTTAATTTTTCTAAAACCTATATAGCAACAGGCTGCTTCTATCATTTCATTGTCTGGGATAATTATGGGTTTCATATCCTTCGCAAGTAGTTCGCTTGATAACTTAGAAATAGCGGTGCATAAAAATTCAGACTTATTAATATCCAATTCACCAACCCATTCTGCTGAAATATTGACAAAGTTTTTAACTTTTGAAACTTCGGTTGATAAAGCATGATAGTTGCCTTTTTGATCTTTTGACAGATAACCATTAATAACGCCTCTTTTAAAATCATTTTTCAACGTTTGTAAATCATAAGGTTCTACTTGATATTTGTCATCAACATTATTCAAAGTAGCATTCTTTATTTTTAACACGTGTTTTAAGTTGTTTTTATCAATCTTTTCAAATTGGTTTAGCAATGACCCTGGGTAGTAATGCTGTTCTTCAAGAAGTAGAATATCTCTTTTATTAAAATCAATTCATAGATTGTACATGTATGACAAAACATGCTCCATTTCTTTTGCTATTTTATTTTCATAAATATAAATTCTGGGGATGTTAAATTTTATTAATTTGTACAAAAACAATCTGTTAATTGGGACTAATGAATAAATTGTTAAAATTTTACCCACAAGAACATAAATTGATACGATTTTATCTTCTTTAAAATCTATAAATAGTTTAGGCTCACCAGGCTTATCGTTGGCATAACTAGTGAATTTTGTGTTCTCAATTAGAGAAATAATAAGCACGTTTTTTAGAGCGTTATTTTTATAAAGATACTCTATAATTTTAGTTTTTTGCTTATCATATATTTGAATCGGTTCCTTCACGCCTTTATTATAAAATAATTTATATTATGTACTTAGATTAATGTAAAATTATAGTAAATTTACCTTATTAAGTCTATTAAATGTGGGAAAAAATGAAATAATAGGAGGTCAAAATGGCTAAATTCATTGATGAGATAAAAATTGAATTACAAGCAGGAAAAGGTGGAAACGGAATGATTTCATTCCGTAGAGAAGCACACGTTGATAAAGGTGGTCCAGACGGTGGTGATGGTGGTCGTGGTGGTCACATTTATTTTGTTGGTGATAATGGAAAAAACACTTTACTTTCACTTTACAAAAGCAAAATAATCAAGGCTAAAGACGGAGTAAATGGTGGACCAAAAAATTTATATGGTGCTAATGCAGAAGATACATATGTTAAAGTTCCTGTTGGAACATTAGTTTACAACACAAAAAACAATAAATTGATTGCTGATGTAATTGAAGCTGACAAACCATATTTAGTAGCTGCTGGCGGAAAAGGTGGACGTGGTAATAATAAATTTAAAACAGCCAAAAACACTGCTCCTAGAATTTCTGAAAATGGAATGCCCGGAGAAAAATATGAAGCACAAATAGTATTAAAAATCTTATCTGATGTCGGTGTTGTTGGAAAACCATCGGCAGGTAAATCCACATTTTTAAATGCTTTATCAAATGCTAAAGCTAAAGTTGCTGATTATGAATTCACCACATTAGTTCCACAATTAGGTATGGTTTCATACCATGACAATTCATTTACAATAGCTGATCTACCTGGATTAATCGAAGGCGCTTCATTAGGAAAAGGATTAGGAATTCAATTCCTAAAACATATTGAACGTTGTAGAGTTATTGCACATATAATTGATTTTGGTGATCCTGAAAAAGATCCAATTAAGGATTATGAATTAATCAATAATGAGCTAAAGTCTTATAACCTAAAATTAGAGCAAAAGAAAAGATTAGTAATTGCTAACAAAATGGACTTGCCTGATTTTGAAAAACATTTACAAGAGTTTAAAGTTACTTATCCTGACTTAAAAGTGGTTTCGATTTCCGCAATATTACATGAGAACTTAGAACCTGTAAAAGATGCTTTATGAGAATTGATTTCTGCAAATGATATAGAAACTGTCGAAGAAGAAGATGACAATGAGGTAAAAGTTATTGAATTTGAACCTGATTATGTAATTAAAAACATATTTAAAGGTCATTGAGATATAAGCGGTAAAAAAATACTGGAACTATATAATAAAATTCCGGTTAATACATTTGATAATTTGATTAGATTCAACAACATCTTGAAAAAATGGGTGTTTGAAAAGATTTGGTAGAACGTGGAATTCAAGTTGGAGATGTAGTTACAATTTACGGATTTGAATTTGAATGAACTAATGAAAATTAATTTGGAATAAAAAAGAAGCAATAAATAAAGAAATTTATTTATTGCTCTTTTTGTTATCACATTTATTTTTACAACTAGAATATACCTTTAAGTTTTGTTTTTTCTAGTGTTAATTTATTGGTGTCAAAAATGATTTTTTGACATTTTGAAACAACTGCATCAAAATTTTTTGCTTCTTGTAATTCTAATGTTTTAAGCGCTAGAACGTTAGATAGAATTGAACGGTTCATAACAGTTGTTTCATCTGTTGTTTCTGCATGAATATCATCTTCAGTAATGTTTAATAATTTGATGATACTTATAACTTTATTAAAAAAGTTTCTAATACTTTTCACGTCATCACTTTGAATAACATGAGTTGTGAGTTCTTGTAAATTTTCTAATATATATTGGTGATTTTGAAGCTTAGCAATAGCACCTTTTATTTTGCTTTTTTGCAAAATAATTGTTTCAACTTGCTGATACATTTGGTAAAAATCATCTTTATTTTCAACAAATAAAAACATTTTAAACACATCAGCTTTGTTGTAAGAAATAATTTCGTTGATTATTATTTGCTTGTGCTGATTAGTTAATTCTGGTAGCTTTTTGGTTAGCATGCCATTTTCCATTAAAACTAAAATTAAACCAAATCCAGCTGCTAAACGACCAGGAGCCAAAACGGGCTCATTTTTATAATTAATATATGAGCGTATATAACGCCCAATTACCTTGTTTGATAAGCATTGCTGAAAATAATTTTCAGATTCTAAGCTTAAAAAAACATTTTTTAAAGACCATTGTGCCCTTGGGTTAATAGGGTATTTAATCTTTTTGAGTTTTAATTTGACTAAATCCTTACACTTAACACCGAAAAAAATTTTTAAAGCATATGTTTCTAAGTCAGGATTTCAACCAACAAAGGTTATGTGGTTTTTAATGTTGTTTGGTGTTAAATTCAGTTCTGTAATTTCACTAATATCTTCAATAAGTTTATTTCTGATTTGTTGAATTAAATTATCAATATTAAAATTTGAAAAATCAGCAATATAACTTTTATGAATTACTTCATCGTTTTTTAAAACGGCTACAGTATAGTTGTATGGAATATCAGTATAAGGTATATCAGTCTTTAAAACCGATTTAATATGTGTAATAAAATTATGTGAAATAGCTTCAAAATCAATAAAAACTTCCGTTTTTTTAATGGTTTTCATTACAAATTTTAATCATTTCTACAAATTGCTGTGCATCTAATGAAGCGTTTCCGACTAAGAAACCATCAACATCAGAAATCTCACTAAAAAGCTTAATATTACTTAGATTTACACTGCCCCCATATAGAACTTTGCTTTGATTATGGGTTGTTTCCTTAATTAACTTTGTAATTTGAATTATAAACTCTTTTGATGCTGAATGACCTGTACCAGTAGCTCAGATTGGCTCATAAGCTATTAGTACTTCATTTAGCGGTACATCTTTTGTGGCTTTCTTTATTTGACTCAAAATGACTTGTTTTGTCAAATTATTATTATATTCAGATAGTGTTTCTCCGACACAAATAATTGGGGTTATCTTATTTCTTAGAGCTATTTTAACTTTTTGATTAACTAGCTCGCATGTTTCTGCATGATATCTTCTACGCTCATTGTGACCTAAAATTATATATTTCACGTTTAGATCACTAAGCAACTCGGCTCCAATTTCGCCCGTAAATGAACCCTTTGAGTTTATTGAAAGATCTTGAGCACAGGACAAGAAATTAGGAATTTTTAAGTCTTGGAATAAACTTAAATTAGTATAAGAATTTGCTATTCCAAATTCAGTGCTTATCTTTTTTTGCAAGTTATTTTCTTGATATAACTTTAAAAAATCAGATAAAAATGCTTTTGATTCAGAATAGGTTTTATTCATTTTTCAATTTCCAATAATTATTTTAGATGACATAAAAACCCTTCTTATCAAAATGTGTTAATAATAACACATAATATAAAAAAAGCACTATTATACAAAATAGTGTCTATTTAATTCCTGGCGGGATAGAGCGGATTCGAACCGCTGCGCGAGTTGCCTCGCCTATAGTCTTAGCAGGACCACCTCTTCAGCCTCTTGAGTACTACCCCATATATAACTATTAAATTCTATCACAGTTTTAAGATGTAACCAATCAAATTCTGTAATTTTTATTCAATAGCGCTACAACACTATTTTAATTATTTTAATTAAATTCAAAGAACAATTTTGTTTAATTCAAAATTATATGGAACTTTTTGCACAATCCTGCAATTTATATATTAGTAGAAAAAATTTATACACATAACGCTATATGCTTATTAATGGCATATGGCGTTTTATATTCTAAATTTGATTGTGGTCTTTCGCTGTTGTATCAACTAACGAAATTGTTAATCAAATTATACACTTTTGAAAATGTCATTTCTGAAGTATTGTAGAAATCAAAAAGTTCTCGTTGAAAAATAGAAAATAAATACTCAGATGGTCTGTTTGCTAATGAATTTCCTTTAGGTGACATTGATTGCTTAATACTGTGAGACTCCAGAAATTCTTTTAATTCATAATTTGCGTATTCAATACCATGATCACTGTGAAAAATTCGCGGACTAAAACCGTACTTATCTAAAGTACTTTTCAAAAGATTTATAGTTGATTGAGCAGTTCTATCGTCAGACAATGTTCAACTTAAAACAGAATTAGAAAAAGTTTCTGTAATAACATGTAAATATTTTCATTTGTTATCGACTTTTACAAACTTAATATCTGCATGAAGTTTTTCGCCAAAATAACTTGATGAAAAATCACCAGCTATCAAGTCTTCTGTTCAGACTTTTTTAAACTTATCTTCTTTTGGAATTTTATTTGTTTTCTTATTTGTGTAAGCTTTAGATTTATAACCTGTTTTTAGATAATTTATTCAAAATACATAAGAAGACACTTTTTTACGTTTAGTGCTTAAATACTTATGATAAAGTTTGTCTCTGCCAATGACTTCACCTGACTTTTGTGCTTCGTTCAGAATTCAATTCATCAATTTTTTATCTAAATATTTTTCAGTTGGATCTTTCTTGGTTTTCTTTTGATAGTTGTTATAAAATAAGCTTCTTGAAAATCCAAAAATATCTGACATTTGTTTAATGTTTATTGATTTAAAATCTTTTTCTTGATATTCTTTTAATCGCTTTAATATTTCAGATTTTTTGATTCCGTGATCTTCGAATATTTTTTCAACTATTCATTGATAAGCATTTCTTTCGTTTTCACCTAAATCGTTAAGTGTCATCTTTTTTGATTTGGAAGAATTATTCTTTTTCGATTTACCTGTTTTTGATTTCAATAACATAATGTCTATATTATAAAGTTTTGTCCAGTTTCTAATAAGTATTCAGCCATAACGATAAATTATTAATTTAGTTTTTCCTTTTGATTTATATCTTTGTTGTCAATATTCATCTGCAAAAGTTTTTGATGCAAACGCTAGCCCGAATTGTTCATTTAGTTTTATGTATTTTAGTTTTTCCTCTAATGTAAATTGTTTTTGTGACATATAAAAACACATCCCTTCTTAATGAATGAATGTGTACATAATTTTTTCTACTAGTTTACAATCCTGCAATTTATGCAGATTTACTTTTAGTCAATAAATTTGATTTTTTTACAAAAGTTTAATAAAACCACTAAAAAACCAGCAAAATTTAACTTTTTTCCTAAAAACTATTATAATTTTAATACTTTAATCAAATTTTGTAACTTCAAGGAGGTTATATGAAAAAAGTACTTTTATTAGATAGCCATTTGGTAGCAGATTCAGTTTCATATACACACAATATTTTGGCAAGTATTGAGCAAAAAGTCAAAGCCAAAGGTTATGATGTAACTAAGTATGACTTAAACGAAACTCACGGCCACACATTTTTAACAAGCAAGAATTTCCCTGCTTATTATCAAGAAATTGATTCAGATAAATGAATTAATTTACTAAAAGAGACTGATACACTAGTTATTACAATGCCAATGATTAACTTTGGTCCAACAGCTGTTGTGAAAAACTTTATCGATTCTATTTCAGTAGCAAACAAAACATTTAGTTATAAATATTCTAAAAAAGGTGATGCTATTGGCTTCTTAACTAATTTAAAAGTTGTTATCGTAGCTTCTCAAGGTGCTCCGGAAGGTTGATATACATGAGGTAATCATGTTTCATGACTAGAAGGTACATTCAAATTCCTAGGTGTAAAAGAAGTGGAAGTATTAAGACACTTTGGAACTAAAGTAGCACCATTGAGCGAAACTTCGCCTCAAGATACACCACAGTTAATCGAAGAAAAGATTAATAAAATTGTAGAAAGTATTTAGAGAAAATGAAAAAAGTAATTTTATTAGATAGTTATATTATTTCAAATCAAAATTCATATTCACACAATATCTTAAACTTAATTGAAAACAAATTGACTTCAAGAGGTCATTTGGTTGAAAGGTATGACCTAAATAAAACTCATAGCAAAACAGTTTTATCAGCAGATAATATTTCAACTTATTATAATGATATAGAATCTGACAAATGAATTGATTTATTAAAATCATCTAATGTTTTAGTAATTGGTATGCCAATGGTTAACTTTGGGCCTGCTACTGTAGTAAAAAACTTTATTGATTCAATAGCGATTGCTGAAAAAACTTTCAGTTATAAAAATTCAACAAATGGAATGCCGGTTGGTTATTTAGACAACTTAAAAGTTGTTATTGTTGGAACACAAGGTTCGCCAGAAGGTGCAACATTCGGTCAAAGTCATGTCGATTGATTAAAATCAGCTTTAACATTTTTAGGTGTTAAGGATTTTGAAGTAATTAAATGCTTTGGTACATCACTGTCACCGCATTCTGATTTAACAATGCAAGAAAGCGTTAAATTATTTGAAAATCAAGTTGATAAAATTATACAATCAATCTAGAAGCCGAAAACACCATAAATACTATGGTGTTTTTAATATAATTTAATTACTAGGACAAACATGAACTGAAGAGAAAGAATTAAAAAAGAATCAACAGGACCAGGTGTTTATAATTGAATTAATCAAAATGGTGAAGTTATTTATGTAGGTAAGGCTAAAAACTTACGTAATCGACTAAAACAATATGCTACCGGAAATTATCATTCGTATAAAATACCAAAAATGGTATCTGAAATAATTGATTATAAAGTTTATTACACAGATGATGAAGATTTAGCTTTAATAAAAGAAAAAGAACTGATCCAAAATATCAACCCAAATATAACATTGCACTAGTCGATTCATCTAAGCGTTATATGTATATTAAGGCAGAATTAAACTCAAAAAATATTATTACTGTCAAAAGGGTTTATGAAAGCAATGTCAAAAAAGGCAATCCAAAGAATGTTCAATATTTCGGACCTTTTTCGCAAAGCAAAATAACAGATGATTTCGCTAAATATATACAAAGACTTTACTGCATTGACCAAGCAAAACCAAAAGTTTTTACCAACATAGAGCAAGCACATGAAGTCATGAAAAAAATAGCAAATATTTTCAAATTTAACAATCCTGAATTCATTAAAGATTTAAATAATTTATTAGAGTTTTTAATTTCTATCTCTGCTTTTGAGGAATGTGCGGTTATTGATAATGTCTTAAAGCAATATGACATTTGAAAACAAAACATGCATCATTTAAATTTAATCAAATATGGTTCAATTGATGTATTTTCGTTTATTCCTATATATGATGATAATCAAATGCAAATCGGTTTATCAGCATCAGTAGTAAATTATACTGATGGAGTACAGTATAAATATGAATTAGAAATATTAAATCAGCTGGAAATTTCAGATGAAATTATTTCAAATTACATTCAGAATTTTTATTTAAATCATAGACTACCTAAAAATATTTTAATTAGTTATGTAAACGATGTTGAACTGATGATTGATTCACAAATTCTAAAATTAGTCCATTATCCGCAAAAAGGTGCTTTAAAAGATTTGTTAGTTTCAACTAAAATTTATCATGAAAAAGAACTGAAAGCCAACTTGAATAATTCATATAATGTTAAAACTCAGTTTTTAATTAATTGAGGCAAGCTGCAAAATGCACTAAATAAGGATTTTATCCGTTATTTATTTATTTTAGACAACTCTTTTGACACAAGCGGTCAAAAATATTATTCAGGTGCCGTTCAATGTTATTCATCAAACGGATTAAATGACAAGTTGTCTAAATCTTTTAAAAACGATCAATATCTAAGTTTCTTAGATAAAAAAGGCGACAACATGCAAATGTATGCTACAGCAAGTCAATACTTAAGCTTTTTAAAGAAAAATGATTTTAAATTAACTGCTAATCATGTGTTTATAGCTGATGGTTCACTCCAACAAATTAATCAAATCAAAATAGCTTTAAAAGAAGAAGGTTACAATGATGTTTCCGTTTTTGGTTTAGTCAAAAATGACATGCATAAAACTGAAAAATTAATTGATGATCAAGGTAATATCATCCAAATAGATGCATCATTAAAACTAATGTTGTTTAGAATGCAAGAAGAGATAGATAAATTTGCAAAAAATGCCATGAAATTCAATAAGCGGAAAGGAACATTTAAAGCATCATAATTCACTATATTTAGTGAATTTTTATTGTCAATTTTTGCTTAATTAAAAATGTGGGAAAAAATAAAAACAAGCACAAAAGTGCTTGTTTTTGTAAATTTTGGATATAAAATTGAACATTTTTCTAGTATAAAACTATTTAAATATTACACAATAATTATAATATATTCAATTTAAATTTATTAAATAATTATTGTTTTTTTTGTTGCAATCTTTTGTTAAATCTATCGATTCTTCCAGTAGCTTTAATTGTAGCTCTTGTCCCTGTGTAAGCAGGGTGGCATCCTGAACAAACGTCAACTGTAAATGCATTTCTTGTAGATTTGAATGCATATTCTTTGTTACATGTTGAACAAGAAACTTTAACTTCATGATATTGTGGGTGAATATTTTGTTTCATAATTTCTTCCTACCTAACTATTTTGAGTAGAACTCAACAACTAGAGCGTCCTTGATTTCTGAGTGAATTTCGTTTCTTTCAGGTAAACGATCTAATTTAAATGAGAAGTCTTTTCTTGTTAATCATGCTGCTGGAGCTTTAGCTTCTAGAGCTTCAGCAATTTGCTTGTTTGTTCTTGATTTTTCTTTTAGTTCAACCGTTGAACCTAATGAAATTGACATTGAAGGGATGTTAGCTTTTTTACCATCTACTGTAAAGTGGTTGTGGTTAACTAGTTGACGAGCTTGTCTTCTTGTTGTAGCAAATCCAGCTCTGTAAACTAAGTTATCTAGACGAACTTCTAATAATTGTAGTAAGTTTGTCCCTGTAATCCCTTTAGCTTTAACTGCTTTTTGGAACACTTTTCTTAATTGTTTTTCGCTTACACCAAATAAGTATTTAACTTTTTGTTTTTCATATAGGTGTAATCCGTATTCTGATAGTTTAACTCTTTTATTTCCGTGTTGTCCAGGTGCGTAAGTTCTTTTTTTACCTTTAGCAAACTCTTTTCCTGTTTCAAGAATTGAGAATCCTAAACGACGTGATTTTTTAAACACTGGTCCAGTATATCTTGACATGTTTCCTCTTTCTGCATAAAGCACGAGGGCTTGTTTCTAATTAAATAAAATTCAACTTAATGCTTTCGGCGTTTAGCAGCTCCCCTACTAGCAAAATATTTAAATGTCGAATTTATTTTTAATCATAACAAACTGCTGTTTATGCTTATTTATTTTATCAAATTCGCAGTTAAATAATAATATTATTATTTAATATTTTTAAACAGAAAAACCCCTAAAAATAAGGGTTTTATAAAATTATCCAACTAATGGATTTAAAACTTCTGCTTCATCTGAAGTTTTATAACCTTGTAAAACATTTGCAACTGTGTATTGTAAATATGAAGTTAAATTACGTACTTGATGATTTAAGTTTAGTGTTGAATTAGCATTAAATGCTGGTTGAACGTTAAATAATTGATCAAAGTTTGTATCTGCAAGAGTTTTTGTTGCTTCTAAAAGAGCTCTTTGATTATCGTTTAATGATGATTCGTCTGCTTTTAAAGCAGTGTAAGCATCTTTGACTGTCTTGACTAAATCTTTTAATGAACTAGAAGCTTGAAACGCTGTTAAACCATCTCTTCATGTAGCAGCTGTAGCATCAAAATACTTCATAAAATCATTTAAATTAGCACTTTGTTCATATTGTAATTGACTAGCTGAAACTAGGTTTGCATAAGCTGATAATAAACCGGCTTGTGCAGCTGCATTATCTTGGGCTGGTTTATCTTTTAAACCTGTACTTAAAGCTAAAGTAGCATCTACAAGAGCTTTAGTTTTAGCATGTGTAGTGTCATAACCTTCCATAGCTTTAAGAGCATTAATTTTTGTTGATAAATCTGAGTTTTCAGCAAGTTTATCATTTAATGATTTTAGAACTTGATAACTTGCGTTTGTACTTGCTAAAGCACCTTTAAATGCATCAATTCTTGTCTTAATGTTGTTGTAGTTTGATGCTAATAATTCATTTACTTTGTTTAATTTTTGTTGTTCTTGATCTGCTGATAATCTTTGTACGTATTCACGTGAAGCAATTAATAGGTCCATTCTATTAGCAATTAATGAAAACATTTGAACTAGTTGCATCATTGATTTTGACGCAGCTGAAGCTTCTAAATTATTTGCATATCTACCTTTTAAGTTTCCTGCATTAGCTTCTAAAAATCTAGCTAAATCATTTGCTGAACTTTCTGATTTTGGTGCAAATAGAGTTTTATAAGCACCAAATAAAGAATAAATTGTTCCTTCGCCTACGTTTGAAACTGCTTGAGAAACATAGTAATGATAGTCATATTTGTTTTGTTCAGTTAAAACACTGTCAGCAAAATCACTTAATTCAACAGCTTTAGCAAAATCTACTAAGTACATTAAAAATTCTTTTGCTTTTTCATTAAATTTGGTTCTAGCTGATAGATAATCATTAGCTTCGGCTGTATTGCTTTGCACTTTACTTGTTAATTCTGCTGAACCCATAAAGTTCAATAAAGCACCTAATTTAGCACCAAATTGTGATTTAAATTCATTATATTTAGCAACACGTGTGTCGTTACCTGCTACATATTTATTTAAAAGAGCTGAAATTCCTGTGTCAGTTGATGCGTCTGAAAATACATTTTCTGAACTTACATTTAAAGCACCTCTTAAAATATTGGCTACTTGGAATCTTGTTCCAATGTTACCTGACACTTTAGCGCCGAAACCTTTTAAAGTTTCAGCATTAACTGAAAATTGTTGTTTAACTTCAGAATTTTCAACTCCATTTCTGCTTGTGTTTTCTTTATTTACTGTTTTCTTACATGAAATAGCAGCTAATGAAACTGCAACCGGAATAACTGCAGAAACTGCAATTAATAATTTTGTAAATCTTTTTTTCATAATAAATCAAAATACTTTGTATTTTGTCCTTTCTTTTCATAGCCTTCTTATGTAAGATTTTTTGGCTAACTTAATTATACTTTATTCAATAACTTTTTTACTGCTGAGTAATATAGTAATTTATAAGAAGTGTTTAGTTGCACAAATTAAAATTCCACCATACATGGAATAACAATATTTATGTTGTGTTATAAAAATATTTCTGATATAATAAAGTCCATGTTTAAAAAATCACTAAATGATGCAAAGAATTTCTTTAAAAAAGGAAATATCTTATTATTAGCGGTTGGTTTCTTATTTGGGGTTGTATTCAACGCTGTTGTTTCATCTCTAGCAAACGACATTATCATGAGTGCTATTTCAAAAGCCTTCGGAGCTCAAAGCTTAAATGACTGAGAAGTTGGAGGAATGTTAGTAGGTAAATTCTTAGGAACAGTAATTAACTTCATTATTGTTTCATTAGTTTTATTTGCTATTATGATTACATACTTCATGATTAAAAACTACAAAGAATCAAGAAAACCTGTCGTTGTTGCTGAACCAGCTCCAGTTGTTCCTACAACAGAAGAGCTAATTTTAGCAGAACTAAAAGAATTAAACCAATCAATGAAATCAGAAAAATAAAACTACACTTTTCAGGAGAAAGTGTCAGTAAAAAATAAAAAATCGCCTTGTCAGCGATTTTTTTGTTTGCTTTTTTGAGAATTTAAGCAAATAAAAATATTTTTGTATCAAAATTTTATCTTGTAAAATTACTAATTTTTATAAATAAAAATTAGGTTTAACTTTATCTGAAAAATATTTTCATAATTTAGCTAATGTTCTGGAACAATATGCAACAAAAATAAATTTAAATAAATTTGTTAATTTACAAAATTTTTGTTAATAAATTATTGTAAAATAATGGTGGATAGTGGGAGGAAGTGGAATGTACGGTACACACACAAGAAGTATTGACGACAAAAAGCGTGTAGTCTTGCCACCGAATTTTAAAGAGCAGCTTGGTGAAACTTTTTATCTGTCAATTGGTTTCGACGGTCATGCTGAACTTCGTTCAGCTCAAGAGTTTGATTTATATAAACAAAACATTGAAAACAAATCACGTTTTGACTCAAAAGTTCGTGTAGTTGCTAGATATATTTTTGGTAAAACTTACGAAATGAAACTTGACTCACAAAGCCGTATTAGCATTCCTAAAACTGTTTTCGAAGAACTATCCATTGTTAAAGAAGTTGTTTTTGTTGGTGTTGGTTCAATTGTTGAACTATGACCAAAAGAAAAATATCAAATGCTTGAGGCTCAATTTGATGCACAAACAATCGCTGATATCGCTCAATTAATTCAAGGAAAAAATGAATAAATTACATTACTCAGTTTTATTAAATGAAACAATCGATTCATTAGGCATAAATCCAGAAGGGATTTATGTAGATTTAACTATTGGAATGGGTGGTCATTCATCAGCTATTTTAGCAAAATTGACTAATGGTCATTTATATGGATTTGATAAAGACTCTTATGCTATTTCTCAAACACAAAATAGGCTAGAACAAATTTCTTGAAACTTTACTTTAATTCAAAGTGATTTTAAAGATATTAAACAAAAACTAGCTCAATTAGGCATCTTTAAAGTAAATGGTATTATTGCCGATTTAGGTGTTTCATCACCACAATTAGATCAAGCACAACGCGGATTTAGTTATAACAAAGATGCACGTTTAGATATGAGAATGGATCAAAGTCAAAGCTTAGATGCATATTATGTTGTCAACGAATATCCTGTAGAAAAACTGGCAAAAATCTTTTGAGACTACGCTGATGTAAAACTCAACCAGAAAGTTGCTAAAGCCATCGTCTCAGCACGCCCTATAACTACAACATTACAATTAGTTGACGTCATAAAATCAGCATATCCAGCAGCATTATTACGTCAAAAAAATCCAGCAAAAGCTATATTTCAAGCGATTCGAATTGAAGTAAATAATGAGCTAGATTCATTAAAACAGCTTCTAACAGATGCTTTAGATTTATTAGAAGTTAATGGAACTTTGAGTATTATCACTTTCCATTCACTTGAAGATAAATTGGTTAAGGAACTTCAAAAAGAAATAACTACTTCAAAAGTTCCATCAAAAATGCCAATTCAAGAAGTTAAAAATTATTCAATTAAGCAAGTTAAACCTTCTAAACAAGAGCTTTTAGAAAATAAAAGATCTAGAAGTGCTAAATTAAGAATAATTAAGAAATTGAAATAAAACAAAGGAGGTATTTATGAATAAGCATATTGCGGTGTTTCATCTTCAAAAACAATCATGCAATTTTGAATTAGTTAATTTTAATAATTCATCTTATTTCTATGTACCTCTAAACAACGATGTTTTGTTAAATAAGATAACTTTTTATTCTTGAAAAGAATGATATCAATGATACAAAGCAATCGTGTTTCAAATCAAACAATTGTCTAACTTACAAGTGGCAATTGTTGTTGATGATGACTTATTTAAGTCAATTAGTTGTGAAGTTAAAATTAATAACTTTACTAAAAATCCTAGATATAACTATGTCAATGGTTTTTTTGAAGTTGATAAACAATTTCAAACACAAAAACAAGAATTAAATACTTTATTCAATATTTCTACTTTGAAATATTCAACTCTTTTAAATGGTATTGAAAAAGACTATTTACATTTTCCGCATGATCGAGAATTTACTAGTTTAAAAGAATACCATAGTTTGCTTAGTGCTAAAAATTCCCAAGACTGAAGTGTTATTAAACAATTACTTCAGTTAAACTTAAAAGAAAATCAAGTCAAGATTTACTTAAAATCACAAGTTAATGCTAGTCATTATCCAGATTTAGCTAAGCAAGCAGTTGTTGTTGATTTAAATGACAACTATTTGGGTATTTATGCTTGTTATAATAAGTCAATTATTTACTATGACAAAATCGATTTTGATTTTGACAATATTTTGACTAAAATGGCTAATACAAATCATATTAGCATTAAACTTCTTAAAGATTTTTTAAGAAATTTACAATTGCAAGATTTTAGTGAATTTGATTTAAACACATATAGTTTTGGTTTATATAATCCTAATTATTTAGATGAATCATATGAAGTTGATTTGCAAAATCAACTAATTGAGGACTATAAAAAATTCATTGACGGAATCTTAAATTTCATTTACAAAAATGTTAAAAAAATCCAAGCAATACAGTTAATCAACAATTTACAATTTATTTCCTTTACTGGAAATGCTTTATTTACAAACTTAGTTAAACAATTATTTTTAAAAAACCACCAATCAGACTTAGAAATTGAACTTTCAGTGATCGACTTGAATAAAAATAGTGGTAATATGCTATTTGAATTGGAAGATTCAATCATTCAACAAACAATATTGATGTCTAACAATATGGAAGTTGAAAGTAATCAAAACAACACTGTGGCAAGCAGAATTGTTTTTGCTTTACCAAAAGAACCATGATTTGTTGTTAAAAAATGATTCAAGTCTAGGTTGTTACATAAATAATGAATAACACAAATAAAAACAGGTTAAAACAAGTTGTAATTTTAACCTGAGGTAAACAAATAAGTTCATTAAAAAATTCTAAAAATTTAGATTTTATAACATTTAATATTCCCTTCCAAGTTTTGGAAAATTTATCAAATGATGCAGATTTGTATAAATATTTAACTGATAATTTGAAAGTTGCAAATTCGGATTTATCAGAATTAATATTTTTAAATGTTTTTAATTTATCTCAAGTTGAATTTAATAATACTTTTTTAAAAAAATTGTTCAATAAAATTTTTACGTTTGTATTTAAAAACCTACATGGAATAAATATTTCACTTATTGATAATAATGTGATTTTGAATTTCTTAGATTCATACTGTAATGCTAACTTTTCAACATCTTTTTCAAGTTTAAATCATCAATTAATAATTTTAGATGAATTATTAGCGGATAATTCCGTTTTAAATAAAAACCAACTACAAACTTTGGTTGGTTTAAATTTAAATAATTTATTTATGTCTTATGCAGAATTAGTTAATCAATCTGAATTTAAAAAGCCTTTAAAAATAGATGAACTTAATTCAATCGACAGTCAACTACAAAATCAAGAAGATAGTTTTTTAAACTACTATTCATATCAATCAAACAAAAAGATTGATATTCTGATTCTATAAACAGTCTATTAAATAGTTCTATTTTTCACAAAGCAAGCAATGAAAATATTGCTTTATACTTAACCTTAGTATACGATAAAAAAGCAAACAAAGAGCTATTTAAAAAGTTTGTTGCTAATTTATTTAATAAACTTAATCAAACAAATAAGTTGACTAAAGACAGTTTTTTCCTTAGTTTTAAACCTGTAAATGTTAATCCAAAATTCCCATTTTTTAAAGTTCAAGCTTTTATTTCATCACCTTACTCTCCTTTTTTAAGAAGTGAGTCAATGCAAAAATTTCTAAATTCTTGCTTAAAAGCGCAAACATTGTTTAACAACAACGAAAGCCCTTTTGCATATAGTTTATGCCAAAACAATCAATTTCAAGATACAAGCTTAGATTTTCAACAAATCACTAGACAAGTGGATGGTTTGGAAAAACACAATGATTTTCCTCAGCGGATAAATATTTCAAAATTCAACAAAACTCCTAATTATAAAGATTGATATAAATAATCAATTTCTAAAGCAGTTTACTAAATGGTGTTATGCACCATTTTTTATTTTGCTAAAATATCTATAAATTTAGGAAATTGCTTAAATTATCATCATACTTTTATATAATTTAAATAACTTATTTATAGACAAAAGGATCTAAATAATTATGGAAAAACAAACTATTTTAAGTGGTATTAAACCAACTGGTGATTTAACATTGGGTAATTATATTGGTGCTATTAAAAACTTTGTCAAATTACAAGAGCAATATAATTCTTATGTTTTTGTGGCTGATTTACATGCTCTAACAACTGGTTCGGTTAATCCTAAGGAACTTTTAAAAGCACGTAAAACTACAGTTGCACTTTATTTAGCTTGTGGTTTAGACCCTGAGAAAAACGTTATATTTTATCAATCAGAAGTACCAGCTCATGGAATGATGCAATGATTGTGTACGAGCGAAACAACAGTTGGTGAATTACAACGGATGACGCAATATAAGGATAAATCTTTAAAATTAAAACAAGCTAATGGAACTAATAAAATTCCAACAGGTTTATTAATGTATCCAACTTTAATGGCTGCTGATATTTTATTATATAATCCTGATTTAGTTCCAATTGGTGAAGATCAAACGCAACACTTAGAATTAACACGTAATATAGCAGAAAGATTTAATTCAAAATATAAAACTAAGTTCACTTTACCAAACGGATATGTGCCTCCTGTAGGTTCAAAAATCAAATCATTAACCAATCCAGAAGTTAAAATGTCTAAAAGTGAACATGGTACAAAATCAACCATTTATTTATTAGAAGATCCAAACCAAGCATATAACAAAATTTTAAAAGCTGTTACTGACTCTGAAAACAAAGTTTATATTTCAAAAGACAAGCCAGGAATTTTAAACTTACTTAATATTTATGCAGCTTTAAATGATTTAACCTTACAAGAAACTGAAGCTTTATTTAAAGACAAGAATTATAAAGAATTTAAAGAGGCAGTTGCTGTAAGTGTTAAAGAGTTGTTAATCAAAATTCAATCAAATTATCAAACAGCTTTAGCTCAAATCGATGTTGTTACATCGCAAGGAGCTGAAAAAGCAAGCCAAATAGCAAACTATCATTTAGCAAAATTAATGCAAAAAATGGGATTTTAGGAGTAATATGAAAGCAAATAAAGAACTAAACCATACAACTAGCCACTTACTAGGCGCAGCCGTTCAAATGCTGTATCCAGGTGTTAAACTAGGGTTTGGTCCAGCAACAGATGAAGGATTTTACTATGATTTTGAGTTTGTTGAGCCTTTAAGTGACACAGACTTAGCAAAAATCGAAAGATTAATGAAAAAATTAGCATCAAGAAACCTTGAAATGATTCAAGTTGATGCATCACAATATGATTTTAGTGATAAACCATACAAAAAAGAATTATTTGATGAATTAGTATCACAAGGCAAAAACATTACTTTCTATGCTTTAAAAGATCCGTTAAATCAAGAAATTGTTTTCGTCGACTTGTGTGCCGGTGGTCATGTTGAAAACACCAAAAACATTAAGAATTTAAAACTTTTATCATTAGCTGGTGCTTACTGAAGAGGAAACAGTGACAATATTCAGTTAACTAGAATTTATGGTACTTCTTGAGAAACAAAGCAAGAATTAGATGATTATTTAGCTATTTTACAAGATCGTAAAGAAAGAGATCACCGTAAAATTGGTAGAGAAATGAAATTATTTACTTTTAATCGTCTAGGCGGACAAGGTTTACCGTTTTGATTAGAAGACGGAATGTATATTCATAACGAAATTAAAAAAGTCATATTACAAATGGATCGTAAATATGGTTTCACAGAAGTTTTAACCCCTCACTTTGGAGAAGAAGAACTTTATAAAATTTCAGGACATTTAGCTCATTACAAAGATGACATGTTTAAACCTATTGTTGTTGAAAATGAGCGTTTAATCGCGCGTCCTATGACTTGTCCACATCACATTATTTGTTATGAAACAGAAAAAAGATCATATCGTGATTTACCGATTAGATATTCAGAACAATCACAGCTATATCGTTATGAAAAATCAGGTGCTCTAACAGGGTTAGAAAGAGTTAGAGGAATGCTTCTAACAGAAGGGCACTTATTTGTTAGAAAAGACCAAATAGCGCAAGAATTTAAGTCAATGTACAACTTAATTAAAGAAACCTTAGATTTGTTTAAAATCGAAATTAGCTATGTTTCTTTAAGTCTTAGAGATAAAGAAAATAAAGACAAATACTATGACAATGATTCAATGTGAAATGAAGCAGAAGATCAATTAAGAAATGTGCTTAATGAATTAGGCGTTATGTATGAAGAAAAAACGGGCGAAGCTGCGTTTTATGGTCCAAAAATGGATATTCAAATCTTTACAGCTCTAGGACATGAAGTGACTGTTTCAACTCTACAATTAGATTTCTTACTGCCTGAAAGATTTGATATTAGCTTCACTAATAAAGATAATGAATTAGAACGTCCAGTTATGATTCACCGCGGTCTAATCGGTACATATGAACGTTTTGTGGCGATTTTAATTGAACAAACAAAAGGTGTGCTACCATTTTGACTAGCCCCAAAACAATTTACCATTATTCCTGCAACAAATAGTCAAGAAGATATTGATTATGCAAATCAAGTTCAAAAATTATTATTCAGTGCTGATTTTAGAGCTAAAGCCGATTTACGTGATGAACGTTTAGGTAAAAAAGTTCGTGAAGCCCAAATGTCAAAATCAAAATTCCAAGTTATTGTTGGTGAAAAAGAGAGACTTGAAGAAACAGTTTCTTATCGTCAATATGGATCTCAAGAAACCACAACAATGCCTTTAAATGATTTTGTTATAAAAATGATGAGACTGAGAGATTCACGTGAATAAGCTCAATCAGCAAATTAGTAATAAATTCAAAATATTTAATAAAAAATTAGCTTTCAATATTTTTAAAATAGCTTTTATTTTATGAATTATTACAACGCTATTAATTAGTGGAACAATTTTGCCTTGAAAAATTATTATTCCAAATAGCAACTATGAATTACCAATAGTTGCTAGAATTGTAATTTCAGTACTTTCACCAATTATTATTTTTAGTTGGTTTTCAATATTGGTATGAAAAAACAAAGTGTCAATTTACAAATTTGCAAACTTTATTTTTATCACAGGTGTTTTTGCAACCTTGTTTTGAATACCGACAACAAGTTCAACTACTGAAACAACATCAAATGGAGAAATAAGTAGTTATTCAATTAACTGAATCTTATTTAAACTAGATGTTTTAGTAGTTTTTATAATTTATGCTGCATTATATTTTACAAGCTTGGTGTTGTTAAATTCACAAACATTAGCTATTTTAAGGTCTAAATTTAAAAAAGAACAAAAGAGTTTTCTAGAAAATTCGAACAGTCAAAATGATGTTGAAAATCAAAGCAACCAACAAATTGATATATAATCCAATAAAAAAGTTGACGTAATGTCAACTTTTATTTTATTCTTAGCTTAATTTAGCTAGTAATTGTCCCTGAATTGCTTGGTCAGATAATTCTGTAAATTCTTGATATTTTGAATCTGCTGTTAGAACTACTATTATGTTAGGTTTTACATTTAATTCATTAAATTTAGTTAAATCTAATTGCATTAATACTTCATTAGCCTTAATAGTGTCATTTAAAGCTTTTGGAGATGTTAGACCAATTCCATCTAATTTATATGAATCTAAACCAAATAACATTACTAACTCAGCACCATTGTTTGCTTTTAAAATAACTTGAGATTTATTAGCAGGCATCATTGTAATTTTAGCATCAAAAGGAGCTAAAACATCTACTTTGTTTAATGATTTATCTGCTTGAATAATAAAACCTTTTCCAACTAAGTTTTTAGCTAGAACATCATCATTTAATGAATCTAATGATGAAACCAATCCTGATAGTGGTGCATAAAAATCATTTGATAATTCTTGTTTAACTTCTTTTTTAGAATCACAACCACAGTTTTCTGATGATTGTTGATTGTTGCATTTGCTTGCTATTTCAGTTAAATTTTGTTTAATTGCTAGATTTAGTTCTTCTGCGTTTTCAAAAGTAACCTGAACGTGCTTTGCGCCATCAAAAACATTAATTGAACCAGCTCCAAGTTGTTTTAAAGCATCTGTATTAAGTAGGCTTAAATCTTTTAAGTCATAACGTAGTTGGTCAACACAGTTGTTGTAAGCAACGATGTTATTTGTACCACCAAAAGCATTAATAATTTCGGTTAAATGTTGCACTTGATATTTTGACATTTTAACTCCTTACAAATATTGTTATATTTATTTTATATTATTTTATTTAAAGCGAAAAAACTTTTCAAAAAGTATCTTTAAATCAGTGCTGTAGACCTAAAAGCATTAAAAAATCTCAGTTCAATACTGAGATTTAATGATTTTGTGTAAGTTAATTATTCAACAACTGCGTCTGCACCAGCTTCAACTAATTGAGCTCTAATAGCTTCAGCTTCTTCTGGTTTAATGTTTTCTTTAATAACAGCAGGTAATGCATCAACGATTTTTTTAGCATCCATTAAAGCGATGTCTAAGATTTCTTTAACTGCTTTGATGATTGCAACTTTTTTACCGTTGTCAGCTTTTAAAACAACTTTAACGCTTGTTTTTTCTTCACTTCCACCTTCAGCTGGAGCAGCAGCAACAGCTACAGCAGCCATAGGGTCGATACCGAATTCTTCTTTCATAGCGTCAACTAGTTCCATAACTTCTTTAATTGACATTTCTTTTAATGATTCGATGAATAATTCTTTTGTTAATTTAGCCATAATATTTTCTTCCTTTCTTACTTGTTAAATATTATTCTGTTTTACCTTCACTTACTAATTTAAGTGACAATGAAATTTGTTGTAATGGAGCCATCATTGAACGTGCAAGAATTCCAAGAGCTTCTTCATATGTAGGTAATGAAGCAACTTGTTTAATTCCAGCAGCATCAATAACTTGTCCTTCATAAGTTCCGGCTTTAAGCACCATTAATTTGTGCGCTTTAGCGAATTTTACTAATAATTTAGCAGCTGACATATCATCGTTTGTAGAAAACGCGAAAATGTTTGGTCCTACTAAATATTGGTCTAAGTCACCAAATCCAGTTTGTTCAGCAGCAAGCTTGAATAAACGGTTTTTGAAAACTTTGATTTCTACACCAAGTTTTTTAGCTTCTTTTCTGAATTCTTCTAATTCTGAAACTGTTAAACCACGGTATTCAGCAAAAGCAACAGCTTGTGAACTTTGAATTTTGTCAACAATTTCTAAAACAACTTCTTTTTTAGCTGCTTTAAATTTTGATTCTGACATATATGCCCCCTTTCAAAATGAATTTAACGCAATACAAGTTGAACAAAGTTATACACTCGGTAACAAATTAAGCAAATAAATATTAAATGCAGTTACTGTCTTCATATATTGCTTATTTATTATATACCAACATTTTAAAAAATCAACTAAAAATTTCAGTTTCTTTTTTATTGCAAAATTATGCTAAATAATTACTTTTCAATGTACAAAAAACACCTGTTGAGGTGTTTTTTTAAAATAGATTAGATAAAGATTCTTACAGTTCTACTTGTGATATTGAAGTGTCCTTCTAAATCAACTTCAAAAAAGATTGCAACGTCAATGTAATTATCTGTTTGATTAACAATTAAAGGAGTTGAATATAAGAATGATTCAGTAGGTTCACCATGTACACTTAAGTAATTGCGAATGTCGTAAGATTTAACAAAATTAGCAGTTTCAGGATTTTTTAAGGTTTCTGTATTTGTTAAATATAAAGAACCTAAATGTCTTGAACCGTTAGTTGCAGAAGATATAATGGCATAATTGTCTTTGTTTGGTCTAGTTGAAACAACAATACCACTGAATTGGTTATCAAATATTTCTGGTGCAGATATTTGATGGCGAACAAAAGTTTTTCCACCATCTTTGCTAATTGCTAAAGAAAGGGTATTGCTTTTGTGTTGGCGCATATGTCAATAAATTGTGCCATCTAAACCTTCAAACATTTGCGATTCAGAAACATTATCAATTCCTGATTCAACATAGTTTCAGGTTTGTCCAAAATCATCGCTGTAAATATACAATGTTGATTCTTTTTTATTTTCTTTTTTATATAAAGGTAAAAGAATTCTGTTGTTATATTTTGCATTTTCACCAGTTTGATATTTTAGTTGAACACCATTACCAACAGAGTTTAGGAAGTATTCTTGTGTCTTTTTAGGAACATCATTAGCTATTAATGGATAAAAGTCACGCAAGTTGCCTCATGTATGACCATTATCAGTACTTTCTAACATAAATTCATATTCAGTAAATTGGAAATTATATTTTGAATTTCCATCTCAAACACTATCTTGTGTTATATATTGTTGAATTTGTGTCTTTGTTGAAGTGCTATTTTCTCCGAATGCATTAAAAATCGAACTTGGAATGTTGTCATAAACCCTTCCTGTAATTTTTCTAGTTTCGGGGTCATAAGAGTTATCAATAACAGCATTAAGTGGGATTAATTCTGTTTGATCATTTATATTTTTAGCTAAGATTGTTTGATCTTTTAATTTAAATAGTTTTCATCAATTTGTTTTATTATCAACCACAATAGGTTTGGCAATTATTTTAGTTGCTTTGTTACCTCGCAGTTCAATTTTTCTTCATTTTCCTTTGTTTACAAAACCGCTGTAGTCAGTGTTTTCAGGTATATCATTATCATTTGTTCATAACGTATTGTCATTTGAGTTAAACATAACATGATAATTTTTCTTGAATAAACCAAATAGATAAATTAATTTACTTGAACCATCGGGCATTGTAACTTTTGTTATTTGACCATCGACCGTTTGACCTTCGTGATTGTGTCTAGCACCAGTATCAATTGTTACAATTAATTCTTGATTATTATTTTGTTCTTTTAAATTAGTGTATCTTTTTAAAACTTGGTCTATATAACCAGCATCAAAATTGCTTTTAATTCTTTTATCAGCTTTTATAATAATTTCATTATTATCTAGCTTAATAGCTCCTGGTATACGATATGAGTGTGAACCGTTGCTTGGCCCTGGAAAAACATTATTATCATATAAATGAACTAATCTTTTTAATTCAGGAACATTGTTTGAAAAGTTAATTAATTTTGGATATACAGAAACTTTATTGGTTTGAATATTTTTAGCAACAACTATAACTGGTAAAGAACCTGATTTTAATGTTGCAGCTAATTTGTTGTAACTATTAGTATCTGCATCATCTTTAATGTTTGGTTTATAGATGTTTAAAACAATATTTTCGCTTGGTGTTAAAAATCTTTTAGCGACAGTATTGTTTTTGTTTAATAGATCATCAAAGTCATATTGTTCTTGTGTATTTTCAACATCATTAAACAAATGAATAGGCATTAAATTTTCTATTTTTCCAAGATATTGGTATAAAGAAATAAATGATTTTAAATCTAATAAATAGTCTATATTATTAGTGTTTTTATCTAAAATTCATTTTACTAAATCATTTGTTTTAGCGTTGATTTCAACGGTTTTCAAATACTTGTCTAAAGCATTTTTGTATTTTTGATAATTTAATGCAATCTTCATTATTTCAAAATCAAGATTTAATTTTGGTTTTTCATCATTTATTAAATCCGATTCATCAAATGGTAATTCTGAAAATAATAAATTATTTTGATTTGTTTTTTCAAAATCTTTAATTGCTTTCTTGAATAAATCTACAACTTCTGGCTTCAATTCTGAATAAGCAATATTACTTATTTCATCAACTGAAGCAATTTTTTGTTTAACTTCTTCCAAAGAAACGTTTTTTAATTTGTTTAAGTTATAAGAATAATTTTCTTTTGCTTCAGTGTTATAAGTGGTTAAAGTTTCAGATGAATAAATTTGTTGTAACTTATTCAAATTATTTATTAATTGATTAGATTTATCAATTAATTTGTTTTTTAAGTTTATCAGTTCTTCTGAATCTGGCTTAATTGGTTCAATAGGTTCAACCGGAATTGTTGGTTTATCTTTTTCAGGATTTTTAACAGGTTGTTCGAAAAGTACTGATTTTTTGATTCTTTTAGGATGTTCACATGCAATAGTAGCGCTTGAAAAAACTAAAAGAGCAGGCAGAGCTAATAAAATAATTTTTTTCATATTTCTAAATAAAAGGATGAAAATTCACCCTTTTAAATTTCTTTCTAATTAAATTATTAAGCTGCTGGAGCTGGTTGTGTAGCTGTAGCACCTTCAGCTGGTTGATTAGTTGTGGTTTCTGTTGTTGGGGTAGGTTTTTCTGATGCTTCAACTTCTGGTATTGTTAAAGTAAAGCTTGATAAGTTTTCACCAGCACTTCTAAATGAGCTTGTAATATCTTTTCAATCATTTCCTACTTGAACTTTAATAGATTCTAATTTCACTTTTGAAGCAGCCAATTGATATTCAACAGCAACCGGATAAGTATTTACCAATTCATGTCCATAACCGTTTGGAGTTTGCTTACCTTTTGCAGCAATTAGTTGTACCAATCTTCTATCAACATCGTTTGTTTCATTAATTGAAAAAGTATAAACAGGGAATGAAGCCTTAATTAAATATTTTCCAACATCTGCATTACCTAAAAAGTAAATATTTGCAGTGACTGTATCACCTGGTTTTATTGTGATTCCATCTTTAAAATTAACTCAGTTATCTGCTTGAGCGTCAGTAGCAACCTTACCTTTACCTTTGTATACTACTAAATCTTTTTGTTTAAGTGTTAATGAATACCCGGCGATGTCTTTCCCATCTTTACCTGCATCACCTTTGTCACCTTTAGGACCAGCAGGACCTGCTACTCCTTGTTCTCCGGCGTCACCCTTGTCACCTTTTGTTCCAGGTAAACCACGATCTCCTTTATCTCCCTTAGGACCGATTGGACCTTTTGCTCCTGTATCACCTTTAGGTCCTGGTTTTCCGTTTTCGCATGATAGTGCAACTAGCGGTAGTGCTGTAAGTGAAATACCAGCAAATACACTAGTTAAAAATTTTAATGATTTTTTCATTTTAATTTATAGTCACTTTCTTGTTTTTATTTTTTGTCGCATATTTTTATATTTATTTATTTTCTAAAAAAGTTTTTAACTTTGATTTAATTATTCTTTATTTATATATATATATATATATAAATTTAAAATGTTGAATATGACAAGATAAGGTGTAAGTTGGTAATATTTTCACTTTCAAAAAGTTTTTATGAAAGAAAAACTGAAAAAATAAATTTTTAAATTTAGGCAATTCTTTATTTCAAAATCATTTTTAAAGAAAAAATCATTTTTAATAAATTGCAATATTTTTCGAAAAAGCTACAAAAAATATCAAAATTTAGTTAATAAATGAACTTTTGGTTATAATTACCTTTATTAAAGGTAATAGATAAATTTTAAGTTTGATTAGTATTTGAAAAGAGGTAGATATGAATAAATCAAAAAAGTTTAAATGAATTGCATCTGCTTCATTGTTGCTTTTTTCCGCAACAATGACTTCTGCTTTGGTTTCATGCGGTGATGTTGCTGTTCAAGATAATAAAGCTAAGCCTGAAGCTAATGAACTAGCTTTACAAGCTCATTCTTTAAATCAAAACATTTTATATAAAGATAAAATGGAAACAAACGCTTCTGAAGCAGTGGCTGAGAATTTTATCTTTGATAACTTAGATAAAAATAAATATGAAGTTAAAATAGTTTCAATTGAAGTTGATCAACAAAATGCTGGTAGTGTTTATTTATCATATAACTTGATATACAAAGAAAATCCTTCTTATTTTGAAAACTTTACAGTTTCAATTGGTGGTTTCAAAGATTATGTAAGCCCTGATGTTGTTTATCAAAATAAACTGCTAGAAATAAAAAGAAACCTAGATCAAGCAGTAGACAGCGTGTTTGTTTCATTTAACAAACAACCGAATGAAATATTAGTTACTGAATTAACTAGAGACAATGTTGTTTTTAATGGTTATGATAAAAGCAAATATACTCCTGTGATTACAGAGTTTAGCTTAGTTGATTCAAATATCAAAGTCAAATTCGTTTTAAGAGAAAATGAATTCAATGAAATTATTTCAGTTGAAAAAGAAGTTGACAATGCTAACTTTTTAACAGCTGAAACAGCTTCAAAATTAGCTAATGATCAATTAAAATCAGTTAACGCAACTTTAACTCTTTTACCAGCTGAATCATTAACTATTGATGTAGTTAATGATAATTTTGAATTTTCGGGTTTTGATTCTGAGATATATCAAGTAGTTGATTTACAAATACAACGTTTTGAAACTTCTTTGGCAATTTCATATAGGCTAAAAAATAAAATTTACACAACAGATGTTATATCTACAACTACAAAAACTCAGGAATTTAGCGGATTTAAACTAAATCCAATTCATAGTCAAAAGTTAAATGAACAATTAGGCTTAATAAATATAGACTTTGAAGGCAATAAGGCTTCAACTTTGTCTGAATTAGTTGAGCTTGATAAAATTTTATTTAGTGATTTTGATATAAATAAATATCAACCCACAAATATTACTTTAACACCTAATCCATCATCGTTAGATGTAACCTTTGCGCTCAAAGATCTTGAATTTGAATTGATTTCAAATTCTAGAACAATTACAATTAAAGGCTTTTTAGATAAATCAACTATCACTCCGGAATTAATTAATGCCTTATTAAACAAAATAGAAGTTGAAAAATCTAATCAAGGTTACTTTGAATCAAATGATATTCCTGTAGAGTTAAATGTTTTAAATATTGATGACATTATTAAAGAAAATCTAAAAATTAAATGATTTAGTAATGATGTTGAAATTTCAAATCAAACTGATCCATCTTTATTAATTTTACGTAATCAAATTATTAAAGATACTAATTACAAAATTGAATTAACTTATAGTTACCAAGGTCAAACTTATACTAAAATAATTGACCACTTAACTGTTTTTAATTCTAGTCCTTTTCCTAATTCTGAATTAATCGGTATTAATGGAGGATTAATTGTAGAAAATCAAGGAAGGTTACAAATTAGTAATTTAAATCAAGAAGAAATTAGTAAGGTTGAATGGTATAGATTTGACCAATTAGTTAATGAATCAACCGAAATTAATTTTGCAACAGAAACACCTGGTAGATATTATGCTGTTATTTATGGTAAAAACAACATTAAACACAGAACCAACATCGTTGAACTTTCACCACTACCTAACTTGAAACTAAACCATGAATTTGTTTCTAAATTATCAAACAAAGTAGAACAATCAAGTGTTGATATTAAAATTGTTGAACGTTATGCTAGAACACCGAATAGAACATATTATGATGCTCCTATGCAACAAAAATATGGTCCAAACTTCAAGTATCCAGCATGAGATTTTGACTACAAAGGAAACAATAAGCAAAACTCATTCTTTATACATAACGGAACTAGAGTTAACATAGCCAACGAGATTTTAAATGAAAAAGTTCCTGGTACAAACTACACATATGCTAACCCAACTTGAATTAAAGATCAAATTCGCCAAGGTGTTTTAAAGAAACATCCAGCCGCTGATGGATTTTATCGTTACAACGTTCAAGACAATACTCAAGCAATTGCTAAAGACATTAAAATCAATACAGTAAAAACAGGATACAATGGTACAGGAATTTATATTCCTGCCGGTGAAGTCGGTGAATTTATATTAGACCAACAATTTTATGACTTTTTAAAAGCTAATTATCAACCTAATGAAAATTTACCTTTTACAATTTTTATTAACAAAAACTACCATGACACTTATGAATATGACAACACTGGACAAACTTCTAGACGTTATCCATATGTAATGTCTGAATTTACTTACAAACTATCAGAACTAGGTTCTGATAGAAAACTTTATTTTGGTTCACCATTTGGTGGTTCAGTCACTGTTAAAATAGATGATAATTTAGTCAATAATTCAGGAGTACCAGTTGATTTTAGGGCTACTTTTAGAAATGGTGTAGAAGCTTTATATTATCAATACGGAGTTACAACTAAACAAGATTGACAAAATCAAATCGCAAGAGTTAAAAGTGGTGAAATAACAGCTCCAGTAGTATCACTTCAATCAAATTATTCATCAATTTTAGTTCCATTTAATCCTGAAGGTGCAAACGCTTCAGAACGTGCAATTTTAGACTTAAAAATTGATAATATGAATTTCCCAGAAGTTAACATGCGTAAGTGAGACAGTTTTTATGAACTTTCATCATTATGAGACGATTTCAAAGATGGAAAAATTGCCCTTAATTATTTAGAAGAGATCTGAGGGGGGGCAGGAGCCTGAGGTGGTGGAGGTAATTTATGATCTCCAGTTAGTTGAGGTAAAGGATATTTTGGTGGTGAACATGATTTTGGATTTAGTCAATGAGGAAATTATCATGAAATCAATCACAATTTTCAAGCTAATCAAGATCCTTTCGAAATCAGAGATCATGGATGAACAAATATTCCTTCTTTAGTTAACCTTTCATTTATTAACGACCACACAAGATATCGTAATATACTGAATTATGATGGTGAATTTGGAGATAATTGAGCTAGATTATCATCATTATATACAATGGCACTATTAAATGGTGAAGCTGATTGATATACAGTTTATGGTGCTTTAGTTTATTCAGTTGGCTCATTAAATTTTGTTAACTGAGTTAAAGATTCAGCTCAAACCGGTAAACATGGACAAGGTTTAGAAACTACCAAATTTTTATCAGATTACTTTAAGTTAAATTTCTACAACGCATTAAAACCAATTACTAGACCAAGACAAGGTACTTCTGATCGTGCTCAAAGATATAGAAATGCAGTACCACTAGGTGCTGAAATTACACCAGAAGTTAGAGCAAAATTAAATGAAATAGAAAAATACCCTGCAGTAGATTTTGTAGGAAATATTTATGCGTCTGGAAGTTATTATTGAGATAGTGTAAATCAAGAATATGTTTATCCACAAGATTATGCTCCAGCATTTGAAGTAGCTGCTTTTGAACCTTATGAGTTTGATTTTAGACGTGGAATCAAATCACTAAACATTGATTTCAAATGAAGTGAATTAAAAATTCCTAACACTACAAAATGAGGTGGAAAATTAATAAAAGACGGCAAAAAAGTAAAATATATTGCTAACAATGACTTCTTGCACGAAATTGATGAATTTGATGTTGAAATAATACCCGATTCTTGAAATGAAAAGCCAGCTAACTATGTGCCAGGTTATAAATTTAAAGTTAAGATTAGAAATGTAGTAAATAAAGGTAATTTAGACGTTTATGATTCTTATCTTGAAGCTGACATAAACACTGTAGAAGAAGCGATTGAAAAATTTGGTAAAAGAGTAGAAAACGACAAAAGTAAAGTGACTAGAGTGCTACAAAATGCACCTTTAGGTACATTTAATTACTTAGTTACAGGTAGAAATAAACCAATTGATAAAAACATGGTTGTTTTAAAACAAAAACTTGTTGGGCCCGCAAGCAAAACTTTATCATTCTACGGTGATATAGACGATTACATCTTAATCAAAATTGATGGTCAAACAATAATTTCCAGAAATGAATATCGTGGAGGAAGAGCTAAAATCATTGATTTTACTTTTGAAAAAGATCGTTTATATGATCTAGAAGTTTATATTTTCAACAAGTCATATTATGGAAAATCAAAAATTTGATTAGAAGATGAAAACCAAAAAGTAATTCCGCTTGAAGATTATGCAATTGCTTGAAATTATAGTCCTGACAAAACTTCTGTTCCTTACTTAGAATTATTAAGAGATGAAAAATATCACTATCACAGAAGATATAGAGACACAAATAATCGTAGTGAATCTCAAATTCAATCATTAGTCCCTGCCCCAGTAACTGATACTGTAACAAAATTAAAATGAACAAATGTTCCAACTAATTACACATCAGATATCTCAATACCACACGTAGTTGATGGTTCTTTAAAAACAAGATACGAAGACTGAAGTAGAAATGAAGCAGCGCTAAGATTAAGTTTTTCAGAACCTACGGTAGTTAATAATTTAGAAATTTGATACTGATGAGTGCATGCTACAAGCAGACCTAATTGATTTAGAATTACTGGAATTGATGCTGATACAAATGAAAACATAGTTTTATTTGAAGGCGATATTGAATGATATTCATACTACAAAATTTGATTTAATAAGCCTGCTAAAATCAAGGAAGCCAAAGTAGAAATGGCTAAGAAAAACGGCAAAGGCAAGGGAATTGTAATTGCTGAATTAAAATTTGGAAACACTATTAAATCAAATGAAATTATTCCATTTAATAGCATCAATAATAATTTCTTTGGTAGATGAGAGATCAAACAAAACGACCAACAAAATTACAGTTCATTAATTAATCATTCTGCTTTAGTGTCAAATCATCAAGATGATTATTTAGAAGTAGATTTTTACGGTAACGCGTTTTCAATTGTTGGAAAATCTAGTCCTGATAACTCTACTTTTGATGTTTATTTAGACGATGTTGTAATCGATGCTGATGTTAAAACAAACTATAATACAAAAACATTAAATGGTACTTTATATACTTGATTTGACCCAACTGAAAAATCAAAACCACACAGATTAAAAATAGTTAATAAGCAAAATAAAGAACTAACTTTAAATTACTTAGCAATACAAAAATAAGCATCCTTAACCGGATGCTTTTTCTGTGTATTACAATAGAAAGTAATATAATATACAAAACAATGATGAGAAGAGAGAAATATGACTAAAAAGAAACATCAAATAAGTCTTTGAAAAAAGGCTTTAGTCCTTACAACATTTGCCGCAACTTCAGTTTCTTTTTTAACAGCATGTAATGAACCGAAACATGTTTTAAACACTGAAAGTCAGTTGAAAGAACTAAATAATGTAGCATCACAAGTATCAGTTTCTTATTCAGGAAAAGAAACTGTTTTAGCCAGTGACGCTGATATAAACAATGTTATTTTTGTAAATTTTGACACCGTCAAATATCAAGTTATTGACAAAAAGATCACAAATAAAACACCACAATCAATATTTGTTGCTTTTAAATTACAATTAAAAAACAATGATCAATTAATTTCACAAGAAATAACAAATGAAATTACAGGTTTTAAAGACCCAGAAGCCGAAGAATTAAGAACTCTTAGAAAACAAGCTGAAAGCGCGTTGAATAATGCAACTTTAGTAGAAAAAGCATCTGAACCAGCTAAATTAATTGATGATATTGACGCATCTGATTTTGGATTTGATAATTATGATAAAAATCTATATGAAATTACTCATAATTTAGTTAGAAAAAACAATTCATATCAAGTGGTTGCTGAAATTAAAGTAAAAGCAAAAGATATTAAATTTTACCCTTCAAAAACATTTACTCCACAATTAAATCAGTTTACCACTGAAGAAAAAATATCTAAGAAATTGACTGATGAAATATTGCCAAATATAAGCGTTGACTTTGAAGGGAATAGAGCAGAAACTTTAACTACAAACGTTGTAACTAGTCAACTGATTTTCAGTGATTTAGATGATTCAAAATATGAAGTTATAGGTTTAAAAATTCAACCTTTAGATACTTCAATTCAAGTTTCTTTTAAAATTAAAGATAAAAGATATGAACCAGTTGTTGCATTAAGTGATTTAAAAACAACAACAATTGATGGTTTTAAACGCGATAGTGCTTCGATTGATGCTTTAAATGCTCAATTAGCTAAAATTCAAGTTGCTTTTAATGGTTCAAGCGAAACAACTATTTCCGATTCAGTAAAAGAAACCCAAATTAACTTTACTAATTACGATGAAGAAACATATTCAGTAGAAAACGTTATTTTAAATCCTAATAATACTATTTTAAGTATTAAATTTAATTTAAAAGACAAAAGCAATAATTTAATTTCAGAACCTAAAACTGTTGAAATTTCAGGATTTTTAGACAGACAAAATAGAACAAAAGAATTAATCAACACTTTATTAAATCAACTAAATGTTACTAAATCAAACAATGGATATTTCTTAAATAATAATTCAGCAATTGAACTATCGCTTGAACACTTTGATGCGCAACTAAGTCCTGCAACTTTTACTTGATATGCAGATGGACAAGAAGTTTATAATCAAACAAGCAACACTTTAACAATCACAAGACCACAGATTGTTAAAGATACAAATTATTCACTTAAAGTTTCTAGTGAAATTAATAACGAGATAATTTCTAGAACGATTGATAATATAACAATATTCAACGTTAATCCATTGGCTAATGCAATTTTAAATGCTTCAAATAACGGACAATTAATAAATAATCAAGCAATTTTAAATATAACTGGAATTGAAAATTCAGCAATAACTTCAGTTGAATGATATAGTGGAGAAAGTAAGCTTTCTACTACAAACAATTTAACTTATACAGCTACATCTGACGGAGAATACCATGCAATTTTAATTAACGCTAATGGTGTTCAATTTAAAACAAATTCAGTTCATGTTTCAGCAATGGAAATTAGAAATAATAATCCTCAATTTGCCGCTAAATTAAGCAAAGAAGCTAATTTATCAACTTCTGAAATAAAAATTCTTGACAGAAAACCAAGAACCAACATTCAAACTCAATATTATGACACTAATTTATTAAGAACATATCAACAATATGGTTTTAAATACCCAGGATATGATAAAAACTATGAAAATGGTGGAAACAGTCACTCTGAATCATTTTTAAATTATACTGATGCTTCAGGGACTTCACAAAGAGTTAATATTCATAATTTAGTGTTAAATGAAACAGTAGATAATAAATCGGTTTTTTATAACAATACTGATTGAATTAAAAGCGAAATCGCTCAAAACAATTTAAAAATTCACCCTGCAGTCAAAACATTTTACGTAAACAATGTTAAGACAAATACTGAAACAGTTACAAAAAGCATTGTTTTATCAACTGCTATGACTGGTTATAACCAAGTTGGTTTATATATTCCTGCTGGAGAAGTAGCTGAAATAGAGTTGGATGAAGACTTTTATAACCAAATGTTGTCTCAATATGGAACTGAAAGAGAATTACCAATTGAATTCATCTTAAATAAAAACTATTGAGATAATAAAGAGTTTAATAACTCAGGAATGATTAGTAATAGATATCCGCGTTTAATTTCAACTTTCAAATACAAGCTTTCTGAAGCAACTAATAGACGTTTCAAAATAGGTTCACCATTCGGTGGGTCAATAACAATTAACCTGCCACAAAAACTTTATGATAAAAATGGCGCTCCAATGGAATTTAAAGCTAAAATTTACAATGCTGTAGAAATGCTATTTTATCAATATGGCGTTACAACAAAACAAGAATGAGATGACCAAATTCAAAGAGTTATAAGTGGCAAAATTACAGCACCTGTAATTAGTATGCAGACTAATTATTCATCAATCTTAATTCCATTTGATAATGGAACTGAAAAGACTTTAAAAGGTCTAAAAGTTCAAGACTTTATTTTCCCAGAAGAAAATATGCACAAGTGAGATAACTTCTATCAAACATCATTTACTTGAAGTAATTACAATCATAACAAAATTGCTTTAAACTATTGTGATGACGTATTTGATGGTGCTTTTGCTTGAGGTGGAGGAGATAATCTTTATGCATATATTCAATGAGCTAAAAGATATTTCCAAGGTGAAGATGATTTCGGATTTGATAACTGAGGAAATTACCATGAAGTAAACCATAACTTTGAACAAATTCAAGATCCATTTAATATTAGAGATCATGGTTGAACAAATATTCCTTCTTTAGTTAACTTGTCATATATCAATGACCAAACAAGCTTTAGAAATGAATTGAATTATGAAGGTTACTGATCTTCTGGTTGAGCTAGATTAGGTAATTTATATACAATTTCAAAATTAAAAAGAAATAATGACTGATATTCATTTTATGGAGCTTTAATTTATACACTAGGCGCAGAAAACTTTGTAAATTGAGTCAAAGCTTCAGCTGTTGCTGGAAAGCACAATCAAGAACTTGAAACAATGAAGTTTTTATCAAACTACTTTAAATTAAACCTATATTATGCTGGTTCAACATTTACTGGTTTAGTCAGAGATAAAGCAGACTTCAGATTAGCTTTCCCTGATAAATCTCAACTTAATGACTTAGAATATGATGGTGGTTTCATTAAGAAAGAACTTAAGAAAATCGAAGATGCTTATCCGGCAATTGATTTTGTAGGAAACTTATATGCTGTAGGAAATTATTTATATAATTCTGAAACTAGAGAATTCGAATATGGCGATGACGTTCAAGCAGAAATGCAAATTCCAGCATTTGAAGATTATGTGTTTGACTTTGAAAAAAATATCTCATCAATGAATCCGAATTTCGCATGAGATAGGTTAGAAGTTTCAGCAACTACAAAATGAGGTGGAACATTAAGTGTCAACGGCAAAAAAGTGACTTATAGTGCTAATAAGGATCAATTAGATAAAATTGATGAATTTGATGTTACTATTTATCCATCAAATTTTGCTGGTAAACCACAAAATTATGTGCCAGCTTATAAATTTAAGATAAAAGTTCGTAATGTGGTTAATCGTCCTATTTATATAGTGCATGCTCCTGTACAAGGTGGACTGAGAAAAATGGCAGATGTCTTAAATGCTGTGGAAAACAGAACTGACAATAAACCACCATTAAAAATTGTGCAAACTTTCAGAAATGGTGTAGTAAACAACTTTAAAGCTATTGACAGAGATGTTCATGATCGTTTAGTACAAGCTCAAATGAAATTTGTTGCACCAGTAACAGGGACTTTAACCATGAATGCTGATGCTGATGATTTATTCCAATGAAAAGTTAATGGTCAAATTATCAAAACAAGAGATTCATATCACAATGGATGACAAGCTTTAGGTACTTATGAATTTGTTAAAGGACAAATTTATGATATTGAAATAAACGTGTTTAACCAAGGTAATGGTGGTAAAATGCTTTACCATTTCACAGATTCTGCAGGTAAAATTTATTACCTAGAACATTATTCATTACTGCCTACATATGATGCATCTAAAATTTCAACTTCTGTTGATGAACTTCTAGATTTAAATTCAAAATGACAATACAAACCACGTTTCAGACCTACAACCGAAAGAACTCCGGATCAATTAAGATCTATTTTAACTAGATATGATCATAATATAACAGGGACAGTTGAAGCTTCTGATTCAACAAGCGTAAATAATCAAGAGCAAACAAAATTAAGCAACTTGTTTGATGGTAAAAACAATACTCGTTTTGAAGACTGACATACTAATTCAGCTGAATTTACAATTACTTTCGAACAACCTGAAACAATTAATTATGTTGACTTAATTAGACATAATGAACACCCAAAATTTGCACCCAATTCCTTAAAAATCACAGGTATTTTAGAAAATGGTAACAAAGTTATCTTATATGGTAATGAAGCTGATGAATATTCAGATGGTTCAGTTGAATTTTCAACTAGCGGTCTAGAAGCTTCAAGAAGATTTAACTTTAGTAAAGCATATAAATTAAAAGCTGTTGAAGTTATTATTTCAAGAAGTAGAAAATACATCAGATTACAAACCAGAAATCAAAATGGGTTAATTTTAGCTGAAATGAAATTTGGTTTCAATGTTGTTCCTACTAATTTAATACCGATCAATAATGATAAAAACACTTTTTTAGGAAACTGAAATATTTTAGATAACTCAAGTGGTGAAAGTAATTCAATAGTAAACAATGCTTCAGCTAAAAGTTCAAATGCTAATGATTCTCTAATAATTCCATTTGTTGGTAATTCATTTGCAATCATGGGTAAAAAAGCTCCGCAAAACAGTACTTTTGATGTTTATGTAGATGATAAATTAGTAGCAGAAAATGTTTCAACTAACGTTGCTAATGTTTCAATGAATACTAACATTTTCCAATACTTATTAGATAATTCTGAAGCTGATGATCATCATAGTTTAAAACTAGTTAATAAAGAAAACAAACCTTTAATCCTAAATTACCTAGTTATTGCAAAATCATAATAATAAAAGCAGACTATTTAGTCTGCTTTTTGTTATTTAAAAAAGTTATTTTGATTAAGTTGAAATATTCTAAATAAGCCTTATTTTGTTGATTTGTAATAAATATTTCTTTGACAATTTCACCATTTAAAGATTCAACTACTTTTAATGTGTTTTGAAATACTTTTAGACATTCAAAAGGAGTATAACTTTTAAATTCTGGGTATTTTAGACTAACTTTTAAAACAATATATTCAAAAATAGCTCTTAAAATCAAAATCATAATATCATTCAAACTTTTAATATTATTAATTGAGCTATCATTTGAATTTTGATTTATTTTGCTTAAAATAGTGTCTTTATTTTCAGTCAGTAAATTAATTAACTTTAAATCTTTTAGCTCTACGTCACTGCTGTTTAAGTTAAAGATGAAATTATTTTGTATGAAATAGTTAAGCACAAAAGTAGTTAATTTCTTTTGTTGTATTTTATTGGCGAAGCCAAATAAGTTCAGTTGATTTATAATGTTTTCTAAGACAGATACACCATAATTAACTATCTTTGTTTCCAATAAATTTGCACTTAAGTTTTTTAAGATTAATTCCTTAACATACTGTTTATTTTCAGTAATTGAAATATTTTCAATTGTATTTCTAATTGTACTTATAGGATCTGGGTTTAGTTTTTCTAGGTTTTCTAATCTACCAATACCAATTTGGTTGCTATAACCTTTAGCAAACCCATTTGATACCGCTACAAAAATATAGGTGTGATCCTTTCTTTTTGCCTTATAACAATAAATTTGTTGCTAATATTATTTAAATTATAAAGACATATAGACTAAAAGTAAAATAAAATTCTCGTAATCACGAGAATTAATAAACTATTTATTGTATTTAATTAAGTTAGGATTTAAACGATAAAAACGACCTTCTTTTGCTTGTTTTTTACCGTTTAATATAGTTGCATCAGCAGAAAACGAGTTATTTAACTTAAATATACTTTGCCCTACTCCATAATAATCAACCGGAACTGAAAGTTCTTCGAATAAGGCTATTTTTTGCGCATCAAAGCCAGACGATACTACAATTTTATAGTCATTAGCCCCTGCTTGATTTAGAGCTTTTCTTAAGTTAATTATCTGGTCAGGATTAACTCCGAATTTAGGTTCTTGATTATCAAACATATGGTCAATCATGTTTTTTGAAGTGTCAACTCTAACACCTCAAACTTTGTCTTTTAAAGCTTCATATACTCTCAAAGAATCTTTTATAACATCATTATGATAATCTACTAAAGCAATCAGTTTGTCATTTGGGAAAATTTCATGATAAGCTTTAGCAGCTTCAACTACATCACCATCAAAACCTTGAATTAAAGCATGTGGCATGCTTCCAAAAACCGCATTTTCATTATGATTGATTGCTTGTTTTTGGGCTAAAGTCGACATTATTTTAATTCCTCCTATTTCAACAGCTTGCGCATCAACAGGTTGATTTAAATAGTGATCAGCTCTATCACCCATAAAAATAACAGGTTTATTTCCAGCAGCTTGAACACAGTGATAGGCATTGGTTGCAATTGATGTATATCTAGCTAAAATACCGTCAATCATTCCTTCTCAAATACCAAAATCTTGATAGTGTCCTTCTAGTTCTAAAACAATATCTAAATTATTGATTTTTGCACCATCTGGTAGATATTTAATAGAATATTTGCTTGTATCTGTTTCTGATTTTAAAAGTTCTAAAACTTGCTTCATTCCAGCTAATATCGAATTGTCTTTTCGTTGAAAAAACTGCATAACAATGACGTTGTTTGGCTTTTTAGAAGCTAGAACTTTAGCAGTTTTAGCAAAATATGCTGCTGTATAATCTTTTTTATTGTTCATCAAAGAAACCTTCTTCTTGTGAATTTATTGCGTGGTGTTTAAGTGATTGTAAATGTAAGTGTAGTTTGTTTTTTAAGTCTGGATGGACAAAATAAAATGGTTGTAAAGCTTTTTGATTTGGTTGCAATACTCTGAAGAATTTTCTTAAGCAAAATCCAATAATTGGGGCTGTTAAAAAAGCCATCAAGAATAAAATAATGTCTAGTAAAACGACAATAAAAGTATCTCCACCGTTGTATCCTAAAGGTTCATAAAAAGAAACAACTTTGTATATAACTACACCACGATCTAACTCAGTTCCACCAAAATCCATAAATTTATGACCAGTGAAATAAATAATTAAAGTGAAAAAGAAATATGAAACTGGATAAATAGCCAAGAATCAAATAGCATTATTCGATATTTTAACATAGTGTCTTAGTCAGAAAAATGTTGACAGACCTAAAGCAGGGGCAAAAGCGTGCATGATTAATGTTTTAACCATTTCAAAAATATTTTGATTTGTAAAAATCCCATCATAAACTGCCACTCCACTTCAGTAAACAAGCACTGTGATGATAATATAAACTAATGAACCAAAATAAAACTTTTGAGCACGATATGAATTTTTATAAAATGGAAATGTGGCAAGTGAAATAGCCATAGTTAAGTTGCTAATAAAAGTAAATCACTTCGTTGAACCACCTCAAAAAATTTCAGTTGCATTAGGGTAAATATAAGTTTCTTTAACACTACTATCAATGTTTGCTGATTCTATTACTTTACTTACTGATTCGAAGGCTTCATAAACTTTAACACTTCTAAAATGTCATTCTAAAATTGTTGTTATTAGATAAGTTAATAATAAAATAACACCGATTGAAAAACAATATCAATCGATTTTATTGAAAAATAAAAAATTCCTTAAAAATAATTTCATAATTCTAATCCTTTACCTTTTGTAAAAAAACACTATCAAAGCTATGCTTATACCAACTATGATTGCTATAAAAAAAACACAAAGTAAACTTCAAATTGCTTTTCTAAGATAGAAATTACGCTTAAGTTTGTTATAAACTAGCTTGTTAGCACTGAGATTTGAATCTTTGATTTTGTTTTTTTGTAATTCAGATTTTAATTTGATGAGTTGATTTAAGTATTGCTTAGTGTTTTTTTTAAATAATTTATTAGTGGCTTTAAGTTGTAGTTTCTCAATTTCATTATCAATTTCACGAATAAAGAAACTTCGATAAAAACCATAATTTAAATTATCTGATTTCATTAGTAAATATCTAATAAAATTACTTGAACATTTTTAGGTTTTTTATCAATTAGTGCCCGAACACTTTCTTCAATATCAAAGGTTAAATCTTTAACAATTGAATAAGGGTCATGCTCTTTAGTTATGTTTTTTAACTTAATTTCAATTAAAATGTTTAAGTTTGAATGATCTGGATCTATCTCTAATTTAGGCACAGAACTTTTAATGACATTTTTTGCGCTTGAAATAACTAGTTCAATCGCATTTAACAGCGCACTTTCTTGAACTATATAAGTTTGGTTTGAATTATATGAAACATTAATTCAATTCATTATTTATTTGCTTTTCCAACGTATTTACCTGTTTCAGATGAAACTGTAATTACGTCTCCTTCTTTAATAAACATAGGTGTTTCTAGTTCGAAACCTGTTTCAACAGTAACTTTCTTTTGAGGATTATTAGTTGTGTTTCCTTTAACTGCATCAGGTGCTACTGTAACAACTAAATCAATATTTACTGGTAATTCAATATCTAAAACTTCTTCTTGGAATTTTCTGATTTGAACTTCATTACCTTCTTTTAAGAAGTTTAATTCTCATTCAACTAATGAAACAGGGATTGAAACTTGTTCATATGTTTCATTATCCATTAAAATAATGCTTTCTCCATCAGAGTATAGGTAGTTCATTTTTCTTTTATAAATGTGAGCACGTTTAACTTTATCTCCACCTGTATAGGTTTTAATAGTTGTTGAACCTGTTCTTAAGTTTTTAACTTTAGCTTTAACATTAGCTTGTCCACGTCCTTGTTTAGAGTGTGTTGCTTCTAATACAACAAAAATTTCACCCTCATCTTGGAAAGTGATACCTGGTTTAAATTCGTTTACATTAACCATGTTTTTCTCCTTAGTCTGTTGATATTTTTTAAATTATATATTAATTTATTTGCTTACTAAACAACAGCTTAATTTTTTAGTAAAAAATAGCATTATTTTTTTATTTAGTTCAATTAGTTTAAATTCTTACTTATTTAATGAGGAGTTAAAATGAACCAAATTTACTTATTCAACCTTTACCAACTGAAAGAAAAATTTAATTATGCATTATTTAAAGGTAAGCAAAATAAAACTTATGTACTGCCAATAATGGAAAAAGACAACTTTGTATATTTTTGTCGTGTGCAAAAATATACTAAAAACAATGGTGTACATCTTTTATCACCAATAATCACTCAGAAAAATACTGATTATTTTGTTAATTTTGAATGAATTTATAAAACAGATGCAAAACTGTTTTTGAATGATACTTTCTATATACATGACGATATTTTTAAAGATAAAATTAACCCAATGAATGAAATACAAATCTTAAATTCATTTAACATTATTCTTAAAAACAAACTTTATCGCTCTACTACTGTTTCATACCGTTTATAAATTCCCATTTTAAATGGAATTTTTTAAAAAAGTAAGTTTTTTAAAATTTATAAATTTAGATAACTTATAATTAGTTTTATGTATATAAATGAAAATTCAAAAGAAATTGACTTAAACGATTCAGAAAATCGGTATAGTCAAGAAAATAAAAATTATTATTTAAAATTTAAAAAATACCATCTAGTTAAAATTAGCTTTTCGTTCCTTATTTCAAGTGTTATTATGCTTTTAGCACTAGTTTTTTTAACTTTTGCAATTCTTAGTGCACTCGATGTATTTGGCGAAATTAAGAATGACAAAAAGAATTTAGCAGGCATATCAAATTATATTTGATACTTTGTTGGGTTCGTGTTTTTAGCCTCTGTTTCGATGTTGAGGTCTTGAAATCAATATGTCTTATTTGCAGATGCGATTTTAACTGCCAAAATTGATTTTTCAAAAACGCAACAAAAGTTCAGAAATAAATTAATGAAATTATTCCTTAATAAATCAGGGGTATTTGTTTATTATTTCTGTTCAGTTTTTCTATTTTTTATAAACTGACCGATTTTACTCTGATTAGCATCCAAAACTACTTATACAAATCAATTTAACCAAGAAATTCAGGGTGAAAAATATTTAGAAGACAAAAGTTATTTTAAAAAAACAGTTTTAAGTTATTTAAACAATCAAGAAGATAGCACACTTGCTCGTTTAAGCAAATCAAGTTTAATTTATACCATTCAAGAATTAGCAATTTCAGGTATTGCCTTAGCTTTATTTTTATTAGTAACTACAATTACTAAAACAACTGGAGCAAGTAAAATAGGTCTTTCATTAGAATATATTTTTTATATTGTTTTTGCCCTTCTTTTACCAATTGTTAAAGCTATGATTCTTGCAGTTATTGCTGATTTTAGTTTACTACTATTTACTGGTAGAATTTGATCTTACTACTGAATGTATGCATTAGTTGGAATAGTTATTGTTTTAATTACAAAAGGTTTTATTTATCTGCTGAAAAATAAAAAACTTTGAAGTGCTTATGTAGCAATTTCTATTATTGTAATATCATTCATTATCTTTTTAGCCCTATATATCTATGTTTTAGATTCAAATAATGAAGCATTTTATGCTAAAGTGAAAGTTGAGGGTTCTAAAAAATCAATATCAACGCTCAATACAGAAAATCCTTTAATTAGAATTAGTGAAACATTTGGTTTCAAAAGCCTAAGCAGTGGAACATTGACCATAATCACTGCGTTAGTAGGACTTTTAATCTTTTTACTAATTAGTTTCACAATAATCTTAACTTTGATTAAATGATCTAGCTTAAGAGTCGATTCAAAAGAAAATCAAAACACAAAAGTTAATTGAATTAATAAAAAACTAGCTTTTGCAAGTCATTTAGTAAAAGATAACTTCTACGATAAAAGCATTTTATTTGTTAAACTCTTATCATTAGTTATTTCGATTTTTATTATTGTTAGATGGTTAGGTGGACCAATTTTATACATTAATTATGCAAATGCATTTTTAGGGAGAACTTATACAGTAAAAGATAACTTTGTCATATTAATGATTCCAATAGTTTTAAGATCTGGAATTGCAATTCCGGTTTATACATTTTTATTACTAAGTTTATATGGTGCTTTATCATTTATTCAAAATAATTTTGTTTCTAAAAACAAAAAAGGAAAATACTAAAAAGCAAGTTTCTGACTTGCTTTTTTAAATAAATCCAACTTTTTATCATTTTCTAGTTTTCTTTTTAACTAAAAGTTAAAAAAATATATAATTTAAAAAAGACTTATTAAAGGGGTTAAATATGCATTCAGAAAGAGCCAAAAAATCAAGACGTCAGGTCAGAATTGACATAATAAACGTTATTTATAAGTATGAACTTTTAGGTAAACCAATTGACCTAGTTGAAGTGTTCAATGAGAATAGCGATTTGACTCAAAGAGACTTAGCTAGAATTAAAAACATAAAAGATAATTATGATTTTTTCAAAGATACAATTTTAATTAAATTATTTAACACAAACTGAGATTGAAACAGAGTTTCTCCACTGCTTAGAGCAATTTTAATTAATGGTGTTGAAGAATTTTTCACTCTACATCCAAAAATTGTTATTAATGAAGCTATTGAAATTACCAAATTATATTTCCTAGTTGATACAAAAGAAGAAATCGACCTAGGTTGAAAAACTAACGAAAGCAATTACTACAAATTCATTAATGGAATTTTAGAAAACGCATATAAAGTTCTACTAAAAATGGAACGTATTGATGTTGAAAATGATAATTAAACAGTTTAATGCAATTAAACTGCTTTTTCTACGAGCTTCATATCGTTGACATTATGATAGTTTAGTTAAAAAATTAAATTTTACTTTACAAACCTTTTATGACATGGATATTTTGCAACAAAAAAACTTGAACGAAGTAGTTGTTAAGAAACATGTTTTAAAAGCCAAAAATTTAAATGAACTAATTAGAAAATTTAATAATAACTTGAAGTTCCAAGAAGTTTCAGAAAGAGATAAAAAAATGATTTTTTCATTTTATTATTTCTTTTTTTATCAAACATTCGTTAAGTATTTCAACAAAGCTAATTTAGAATTTGAATACAACTTAATTGACTTATCAATAGATGATTCAAATTATTCAGGTCGTAAAGAAAAAAGAAAAATTTTTGAAATTAACTTAAACAACGCAAAACGCCAACATTATTATCGTTTTTTAGACCATTTTCAAACCAAGCCAGATTACAACTTAATCTTGATTAAATTACTTAGAAAGGTGCTTTAAAACTTTATGAAAAGTCAAGATATTCGAGACCAGTTTCCTTCATTAAAGAAAGTTACTTATTTTGATTCAGCTGCTTTAGTTTTAAAACCTCAAGTAGCGATTGATGCGATGGTTGATTATTACACAAACATAGCAACATCTTCAAGAAGCGCTGATACGCCTATGGGTAATTTGGTTAATTCAACTATTAATCGTGTTAGAGATAAAGTTGCAGACTTATTAGATGCTAGTCCATCTGAAATTATTTTTACTAGTGGAACTACTGAATCAATTAATTTGTTTGCGCAAATGTTTAAACAGTTGATTAAATCAAAAGATATTATTTTACTTAATGCATACAATCACTCCTCTAACATTATTCCTTGACTTGAAATGGCTAAAGAAGTAGATGCTGAAGTAATAATTTCTGAAGATATTACAAGCGAGATGCAAAAACTAGGTTCAAAAATTAAATTGGTAGCCTTTGCACAAGAAACAAATACTTTTAATCAGCATTTTGATATTAATCAAATATCTGCATTAGCTAAAGCAAATAACACTATCATTTTTAATGATGCTGCTCAAGCTATAAGTCATGAAAAAGTTTCTATGGAACTTTCAGATATTGTGGTTTTTAGCACTAACAAGTTTTACGGGCCTACTGGAATGGGTGTTTTGGCTATTAAAAAACCTATTTTAACAAAGCTTAGACCTGTTAAATTTGGTGGGGGCTCAGTTAATGAGATATTAAAAGATAATACTTGGTCGCTTAAGAAAACAATTTCAGCATTTGAACCAGGGACACCTGATATTGCCGGTTTTTTCATGTTTGATAAATCGTTAGACTTTTTTGAATCCATTAGTTATAACTATACACAAAGTAAATTAAACACTTTATCAAAATATTTACATGAAAAACTTAATAAATTAGAAAATGTTGAAGTATTTTCAAAATCAGGTGATTATATAGCTTTAATTAATGTTAAAGATATAAATGCGCAAGATGTTGCCACTTATCTAGGGACAAAAGGCATTGTGACAATCGCTGGAATTTTTTGTGCACCTTACTTAAGAAATATTCAACAAAACTATTCTTTCCTAAGAATTTCGTTAGGAATATACAATAACTTTGAAGACATTGATAAATTAATTCATGAATTAGAAAACGGAGGTGATTTTTATGCATTTTAATCCAAACGAAGCTCGCGAACTAATTATGAATCATTATTCAAAACCACAAAATAAAACAACTTTAGAATCAGATTTTGAAACTTTTTTCAGCACAACTTGCTCAGATAAATTAATGCTTAAAGCAACTTGAAAAGATAATGTTTTACAAGATGTTTCATTTGACGGTCATGGATGTGCTATTTTTATGGGTGCTACAGATATTTTTCTAAACATCATAAAAGGGAAAACACAACAGGAAATCAATGACTTAGCAATGCTGTTTGATCGTTTTGTAAATTTAAAAGAATTAAGTGATTCTGAAATTCAGTCACTAGGTGATTTATGAGTTTTCTTTAATGTTAAGAAACACTTAAACAGAGTTAATTGCGCTCTTTTAACACCTAATGCACTTAAAAAATAATGAAGCCTGTTATTTTCCATGTTGACTTCGACAGTTATTTTGTTAGTGCTGCCAGAGTTAAAAATCCAAAACTAAAAAATTTTCCAATTGCTATTTCAAGGGATAAAAGTCATGCAATTGCGGTTTCTGTAAGTTATGAATTAAAAAAACAAGGTGTAAAAACTGGAATGAAAAATTATGAAATTAAGCAGATTGTTCCAGATGCCATTTTTATACCTTCTGACATGGATTTATACGTTAGTTTATCTAATAAAATTTTTAGTTACATTAAAAATAAGTATAGTCAAAACATTTCAGTAGCTTCGATTGATGAATGTTTTTTAGATGTAACAAATTTAATTAAGCAAAAACAAATACAACCTAAAGAACTTGCTTTACAAATGCAAAGTGATATTTTGAATGTATTTCAAATTCCGATTACTATTGGTATTTCACATAATAAATTTTTCGCAAAAATGACTACCAACATTTCAAAACCTTTTGGTATTGGATTTACTGATGAAAATAATTATCAAGATCAATTTTACAATCTTGACATTAAAGAATTTCATGGAATTGGTCGTAAAAATTCTCAAAAACTTAAGGATATAGGGATAAAAACAATTGGAGATTTTGCTAAGTGCGAAATTTCAGACCTTAAATTGCAAGCAATTTTTGGTAGGACTTTACAAGATTTTTTAGATAAACTTAATCCTGATATCTGAGAAAATGTAATTTATAAGGAAGAATTGCCTTCAGGAATCGGTAATGAGAAAACATTTACTGATTATGATTTAGCATTAGAGTATAAAGTTAATGCATTAACTGAATTAAGTGAAAAAGTTTCAAAAAGAGTTAGAGCTGAAAATTTAGCAGGTGATGTAGTTGTAGTCACTATTCGCGAAAGAAATAAAGTTTGAATTTCTAAACAAATGAAGCTTTCTAAATACATAAACAGTGCGCAGGAACTTTATAGTGTAGCTTATTATATATTTAAAAAATATTTTAACAACAAAGATTTTATAGGTATTGGAGTTAGATTAACTTCACTAAAACCAGTTAAACAATTATATAAACCAATAAATCTATTTAACTTACAAGAATTAAACAGCAAACCATTGTTTGAACAAGTCTTAAGTGAGCAAGGTTCTGACTTGCATCGCAAAGCTTTATTGGTTTTAGCTGATTTAAGTTTCGAAAATGAACAAGAATCAAAAGATAAAACAACTTTTGGACTATATAGAAAGTAGGGAAAATGAAAATAGGAATTTACGGTGGTAGTTTTGATCCGATCCACATTGGGCATATTAAGACTGCTGAAAATGCTATTAAAGAACTTAATTTAGATAAGTTAATTTTCGTTCCAGCAAACTTGTCACCATTCAAAAAAAACAACAAAGTTGCATCAAATCAACACCGTTTAAACATGATTTCAATGTCTTTAGAACAAAAAATGGAAGTTTCTGATTTTGAACTTAAACGTCAAGGAGTTAGCTATACCATTGATACGGTCAAATATTTCAAAAACAAATACAAAAACGATGAAATCTTTTTAATAATTGGTAGCGACAATGTACCTACTTTAAATAAATGAAAAAACATTGATGAAATTGCTTCGCTGGTTAAAATCGCAGTTGTTAGACGGTCAAACAAAATTAATAAAATTAACATTAAAAATATAATGGTGTTTTGCTAAAAAATGAACCTATTGAAGCTTCTTCAACTATTTATAAAAAAGGAGTCTTTGAAATAGTTTCACCTGAGGTTCAAAATTACATTCAAAAACACTTTTTATATGCCGAACAAATTATTCATAACTATTTATCAGCTAAACGAGCCAAACATTGCATGGCTACTGGCGAATTTGCCGCAAACCTAGCCAAAGCGCACGGGTTTTCAGCAAGACAGGCGTATTATGCTGGAATATTTCATGATATTGCAAAAGAAATTGATCCTGAAATACAAAAACAGTGAATTTTAAATAATGAACCAGATATGGATGTTGAATATCCGAAGTATAAATTACACCAATACGCAGGTTATATTTGACTAAAATATGGTTATTTATTAGAAGATCAAGAAATTTTAAATGCTATTAAAATTCATACTTCTATGGCTGAAAATATGACTTCATTGGACAAAATTTTATTTATTGCTGATAAAATTTGCCAAGGTCGTAAATTCCCTGGAATCCAAAAAGTTAGAGAGTTAACTTTCAAAGATTTAGAAGCCGGTTTTCAAGAAGTTGTCAAATATACATACCAATTCAACATTGATAAAGGCGTAGAATTTGACCAAAAACAAGAATCTTTATATCGTAAATGAGGTAAATTCTAATGATTCAAGAAAAAGAAAGATTACAAAAGCTTTTATCACAAGCAGGAATAGCATCACGTCGCGAAGCTGAAAAGATGATATTAAGCAATCGGGTAAGGGTTAATGGCGAAATAGCCGTATTAGGTCAAAGAGCAAGTTTTACTGACAATATTGAAGTTGATGGTATTCCAATTGAACAAGAAAGAAAAGTTTATTACGTTTTAAATAAACCAAAACACACCTTAACAACAATGAAAGACCCTAGAAATCGTGATAACGTTATGAACTGAATAGATGTTCCATATCGTGTCTTCCCTGTGGGAAGATTGGATTACGACACAACAGGTGTGTTAATTTTTACAAATGATGGAGAATTGGCGAATAAACTTATGCACCCTTCTTATGGAGTTAAAAGAGTTTATCGTGCTCGTTTAAATGAACCACTTGAAAAGAAAGAATTGAAGATATTAAATGGACCTGTAGAACTTGAAGAAGGATTAATTTCAAATCAAATGGTTATTACTGCTGATACCAAAAGTTATTTCGTTGTTTTATCTCAAGGAACATATCACCACGTAAAAAGATTATTTGAATTCGTTAATAAAAAAGTCATTAACCTAAAAAGGGTGGAATACGCAGGTGTAACAGTTGAAAAATTACCCGAAGGTAAATTCAGACCACTAACAATCAAAGAAATTAAAAACCTGCATGAGTGAGTAAGAATTAAAAGATCCTAATCGGATCTTTTTTTGCGCCGTTGGGGTCTTGACTTTTTTACAGAAAACGATATAATTAATAAAATTTTATTTTATTAATTAAACACATTAAGGTTTACTATGGAAGATACAAACAAAGACAAAAACTTATTAAATGATATTGACTCAGAAAACAAGACCCACTTAATTACTGAAGATGATATTGATTTTGATGATGATACTAGAGTAGTTTTTAAAGCAAAAGAAGTAAAACCTCAAATTGAAGAAGATGAAGAAGAAATTCCTCAAAACAACGAAGAATATCAAGTTCAATCTCAAATCTTATATGATCCAAAAGATGGAATTTATCCAGTTGTTATTGATAACGAAATGGAAACTTCATTTTTAGATTATTCAATGAGTGTTATTGTTTCACGTGCTTTACCTGATGCCAGAGACGGTTTAAAACCTGTTCACCGTAGAATTTTATATGATATGTCTGAATTAGGAATTACACCTGGTTCACAGCATCGTAAAAGTGCCAGAATTGTAGGGGATGTTTTAGGAAAATACCACCCTCATGGTGACAGTTCAGTTTATGATGCTATGGTTAGATTAGCACAAGATTTCTCAATGCGTTATCCATTAGTTGATGGACATGGTAACTTTGGTTCAATTGATGGGGACGAAGCTGCTGCTATGCGTTATACAGAAGCAAGAATGTCAAAAATTGCTGCTGAAATGCTAGAAGGAATTAAGAAGAATACAGTTGACTTTGTAAGTAACTATGATGAAACTGAAACAGAACCAACTGTTTTACCTTGCCGTTTCCCTAACTTATTAGTATCAGGTGCTTCAGGTATTGCTGTTGGTATGGCTACAAATATTCCACCACATAATTTAGCTGAAACTATTGATGCTGCTATTGCTATTGCACATAACCCTGAAATTACAGTTAGAGAATTGATGCAACATATTAAAGGACCAGATTTTCCTACTGGCGCAACAATTTTAGGAGTTAATGGAATTTATGATGCTTACTCAACAGGAAAAGGTTCAATTCCTGTTAGAGCAAAAACAGAAATCGTTGAAACAAAAAATGGTAAATACAGAATTATTGTTACTGAAATTCCTTATGCACTACAAAAGAACTTATTAATTAAGAAAATCGCAGACTTAGTTAAGGATAAAGTTATTGAAGGTATTTCTGATTTACGCGATGAATCAAACCGTGAAGGAATCAGAATTGTTATAGATGTTAAAAAAGGATATAATCCTGATGTTTTACTTAATAAGCTATATCAAAAATCAGAACTTCAAAAAACATTCAACTACAGCCTTGTAGCAATTGTAAATAATGAGCCTAAAATTTTAACCTTAAAAGAAGCCTTAAATGTCTTTTGAGATCATCAAAAAGATGTTGTTTCTAGAAGAATTACATTTGATTTAAATAAAGCTAAAGAAAGAGCACATATTTTAGAAGGTTTAAAAATCGCAGTTGACAACATTGATGAAGTTGTTAGAATAATCCGTAGTTCAAAGAATGAGGATTTAGCAAAAACTCAATTAATTGAAACATTTGCATTAACTGAAATTCAAGCCAAAGCTATTTTAGAAATGCGTTTAGCTCGTTTAACAGGTTTAAGTATTACAAAAATGGAAGAAGAACTTAAAGAGCTACAAGTTCGTATTGACCACTACAATTTCATTTTATCTTCTGAACAAAACTTAGTAAACCAAATTATTGAAGAATTAAATGAATTAAAAGAAAAATTTGCTGACGCAAGAAGAACAAAAATTGATGAAACAGCAGTAGGGGTTATTTCAGATGAAGATTTAATTCCTGAAAGACCTATTATTATTACTGCTACAAATAAAGGTTATGTAAAAAGAACTGACCTAGCAGAATACAATGCTCAAAAACGTGGTGGTATGGGTTCAAGTTCAATTAAAACTTACCAAGATGATGATGTTTCATTGTTACTCCATGCTTCCACTCATACTGATATCTTGCTATTTTCTAACTTAGGAAAAGCCTACAAGTTAAGAGGACATGAAATACCTGAAGGTTCTAAACAATCTAAAGGTTCATCATTTATCAATATCTTACCTAACTTGAATGTCGAATTAAATGAAAGAATTGTCTCAATTTTAAAAGTTGATGGTTATGATGATAATCAATATTTAGCAACCATTACTAAAAACGGATTATTCAAGAAAACTAAACTAGATTCATATTCTCACATTCGTAAAAATGGTCTTAAAGCATTCGGTTTAAGAGAGAATGATGAATTAGTCAGAGCCTTTATTGTTGACAATGACGATGTTATTTTAGTAGCTAATAACTATAAAAACGTTGTTATGTTTAAGGCTGACGATGTAAACGATAAAGGAAGAAACGCTTTAGGAGTTAAGGCAATTACACTAGTTGATGATCATCGTGTTATTTCGGCTTCTGCACAAAGTGAAGGTGAATTAATTCTAACTCTAGGTGCTAAAGGATTTGGTAAATTATCAACTCCTGATCAATTTAGCATTACTAAACGTGGTGCTAAAGGTGTAACAGGTATCAATCCTCTTAAAGCTGGAAACTTGGTGTTTGCTAGATTTGTTAATCCAAATGATGAATTATTAGTAATTACTTCATCTGGAGCAACAATTAGAACATTTATTAATCAAATTTCAGTAATTAGTCGTGCTGCTAAAGGAGTTAAGGTAATTAACTTAAAAGACGATGATTCAATCGTTGATGTTGAAGTAATTACTCACCAAGATGCTTTAGAAACTCATGCTGACACTGAAGAAATAACTTCACAGCAATAATAAAAGCCAAAAAGCCATTAATTTGGCTTTTTTATTTGCTATAAAATTGCATAATAAAAGACGCACTTATTGCGTCTTATTTTTTGAATATGATTAATTAATTTTCATTATTAAATCATGCTAATGCATTAGTTACATCACCAATTTCACCAATGATTGTAATAACATCATTCATCTTTAGATTAACATCACCAGTAGCACGTTTAGAAATTCCATTAGATTTGATTAAAACAATAGTAATTCCACGTTCGTTTAAACCTAAGTCCTTAACTTGTTTTTGAATCAATGTTTCATTTTTAATAGAAGTTGAACCAATAACGAAATTATCACCTATTTCTTGCAGGTTTTGACCATACTTAATGAAATTGTTATTAGCAGCTATTAAAGCAGCTCTAATTCCTGCTTCTGCTTCTGGTTTAATGATAACATTAGCACCAATTTGTTTTAATACACGTGCATGACGAGCCGAAATGGCTCTAGCAATAATGTTTTTAACTTTTAACTCTTGAAGAGCTGAAACGATTTCAACATTTTCAGATACAGCAACTACTACAGTATCAATATTATCTATACCAATCCCCATTAAAACTTTTGTGTCAGCAGCATCACCAGTAAAGATTCTGTCAATGTCTTCTTCATAACGTTTTAAGTTTCTTTGATCTTCATCCAAAATAACAATATTTTTATTTAAATTTAACAACTGGTCAATAACTGCTTGACCAAAACGTCCAGCACCAATGACAGCGATTTCATCTTGATGTTTAATTTTCATAATTTCCTATCCAATGGCTATATCACCATCAATGTATTCAAATGTACGTTTATAACTCTTTTTACGTTTTCAAACTTGTAAGGTTGAACTAATTCCAAATTGTCCAATGAACATAACTAAAATCAATGTAATTTTTGAAGCTACATTTAAATTCTTGGTTATTCCTGATGACAGACCAGTAGTTCCAAAGGCACTAGCTACTTCAAAAACAATGTTTTCAGTTCCAAAGACTTCATTTCCATTATTAAAGATTGAGTCTGTTTTAATTTGACCCTTATAAGTGTCAAATGATGAAAACAGTATCATTGATGCGAGCAGAATAATGATTAAAGTAATGGCAATTATTTGACTTGACATATTAACTGTTTCTTGACGAATTGAACGTTTAAACATTCTAACTTTAGGTCAACCAAATAAAATTCTTACAATCGACATAAACATTAATGCAAAAGTAGTTGTTCTTATTCCTCCACCTGTTGAAGCAGGAGCTGCTCCAATAATCATCATTAAAATAAAAATAAAAGTAGTACCTTGTGTAAAGTGTTTGATATTTACAGTAGCAAAACCAGCGCTTCGGGTTGAAAAACTACTAAACACTACTGCAAAAAACTTGTCAAAATCACTTCCATATAAGTGTCCATTTTCAACATATTGTTTAATTTTATCAGGAACATTAGTTAAATCTGCTCCATCATTAAATCATTTAGTATAAGTTGTATAAACACTGTCTGATAAGTTTTCAGGAATATAATATTGATTTCATAAAGTATATGGATTTGAAGAAGTAGTTTCAAATACTATTGAAGCTAAAAATCCTGCAATTAAAATTAATAAATAAGCAGTTAATGATACTTTAGTGAAAAGTGAAAACTTATATTGAGTAGGCTTACGATGAATTTTATGTTTGATTCATTCTAATAAGTCATATAAAACCGGGTAACCAACACCACCAATAATTAGCAGAATAATAAAACTTATTTGTAAAAAGTAGTTTTGATAATAAGGCATTAAAGAAAAGCCTGACATAATATCAAAACCAGCATTATTAATGGCTGAAATTGTATGGAAAATACCAAATTTAAGCGATAAGCCTCAATTGTATTGTGGGCTTATAAAATCACCATTTAACATTAATTGAATACCTTTAGTATGTTTTAATGGCGAGAAGTAAAAATATAGTGTCAAAATGATACTATAAAAGCAAATTACAATAAAAATGAACTTAACTGATGAAACTATCAGTTTAATCATTTTTGACATATCTGAACCACCACGTTCAGTTTGCAGTAGTTTCATTTCAACAACAGAAGTTGTTTTCTTACCAAATAAATAATTAATAATAAAGAATTTTAAAGCAAAAATACCTATTCCACCGCTTAGTATCAAAATGGCTATTACAGCTTGTCCTAAATCGTTTCAATGCTTATAAGTATCCACTACTACTAACCCAGTGTCACTAAATGCACTAGCAGTAGTAAAAACAGCATTAATATAACTTATTTTAGGTTGGTTTGCATTTTGAGAAATTGGTAAAAATAAAATAATTGAAGATAAAACAATAATTAAAAAATAAACAAATAATAAATACTTTAATTTGGAAATATTGTTTTTTCAATGTCAGAAATAACTAATTGAACGGTAAAACTTACTTCTAGCAACCTTCCTTTTAGTTTTATCAATGAAATTGGACAAATAACCTCCTTGAAGGAATTCCGATTTTAATATATATAATTTTAACTTTTTCATAAAAAAAGTTAAATTATTTTTAGGTTATCGGAAACAAAAAGCACCAATTTTGAACTTGGTGCTTTTGTGTTTTTGTTTTTTATTTATTAGTTAATTTATTAATTGTTTTAGATACAAATTCGAAATTTGGATGGTTAAATAAGTTAGCTGTTGAAGTTTCTATTTCATTGATAATGCCATCTAAAATTGTTTTATTACGTTTGATTTTAGGTGGTTTAACTTTATTTGGTTCTATGTTTAACTCAGTGTTTTCTAAATAAATCTCTTCATTTCAATCGCTAGCTCTTCTTTAGCTAAAACAGAGTTTGCTCAGTTTTTTATAACTCATGAATAATCATTTAGTGCTACAAATGAAAAGCTTGAAACTTGATAACTAATCGTGTCTTTGTTTAAATCTTTAAAAATCAGCATCTTAAAAGAGTTTAAAAAAACGACCAGAAAAGCAAACGTAAAGTTTAGTTTAATTACTGAATCGTAGGAACTTTGGAAAAAGAAATCCAAAATATAAACTAACAAATCATAATCATCTTTATTCTGATTTAACCCTTGCTCATAATAACTACTAATTAGGTCTTTTAGTTTGTTAACTATATCTTTTCATAAAAATTTGGGAACATTAAATTTATCAATGCACTTTTTAATTAGCAAAAAAGAACAAGTCACTAGATTAGGTACGCTTTTAATTAAAAAAGAATTATCTAAAACGGTGTAATTTAAATTTAAGAACTCATCTTTTCTGGAAAGAAGGTAAACAAATTCTTGAAGTTTAAAATCGGTTTTAGCCAAATGAAAATGGTCATTTTGAAAATATTGGCGATAGTATTTAGCTTCACTTTGAACTGAAGGTTCATTTCAAAAGTATATACGTCTTTTATTCATTTTACCTCCTTTACACTTTAATAATATTCTTTTAATTAATCGTATTTATATACCTTTAAAAATTAAACACTGATAGCACAAAAAGAGGAAAATAAAACCATAAAAATCCACATTTTCAGACTTGTTCCACATTTTACAAATAAGCAAATTTTATAATTTGTTTAATTTTGTGAAAATTACCATATTTTTTATTCAAATTCATTCAGCAAAATTAAATATATAAACCTTGAAAAAAGGCAAATAAAAAGCAAACCAAAGTAGTTTGCCTGTCAAATTTGATTATTGTTCACCCTTAATTGAGCGCATAATTTGTCTAATTTGAGTTTCTGAAGCTGTACGCCCCATTTGTTTGAACATTATACGGATCATTTTTTCATTAATTGGTGGGTTTTCTTTAAGTTGTTTTTTAAACATATTTCTTGTTATGAAAAACACAGAAATACCTGCCACAATGGCTGTAAAAATAACACAAGCTAAAATTACACCAACAAATGCTCCTGTAGAAAGATTAACCATAATAAACTCCTTTATGATAATTATTTATATTTTATAGTATTAAATTCAGTTTCATTGAAGTTTTTAACAAATTCAACCAACAGATTTTTAGTTGCTAGTAAATCTGAAACAGAACAAACACCTATAGGGCTATGTAAATAACGTTGTGGTAATGATAGAGTTAAAGTAGCAGCTCCGCCTTGTGCAAACTGCAATTGTGCAGCATCAGTTCCACCACCCATCGCTACGAATTTATAAGCTTTTATTTTGTTTTTCTTAGCAATATTTTGAATATGTGCCACTAATTTAGTATCCATTAAAGTACCACCATCTTTAATTCTTAAGGCTGCTCCTTTAAATAAAGCAGTAGTACCTGCAATTGTACCGATTGTGTCATGTGATGATGTTGTATCTAATGCGATAGCAATATCCGGATTAACCACTGACACTGATGATTTAGCGCCACGTGTTCCGACTTCTTCTTGTACTGTTCCAACTAAGTATAAGTCCGCTTGTAAGTCTAAGTGAGCAACTTCTTTAGCAATGCTTTCTAAAACTGCAACTCCAGCACGGTTGTCCATTGCTTTTCCACCAATTAAATCAGGATTGTGGAATTGAACAACTGAACCAGTCAATTGAACTCTGTCTCCAATTTGAACATTGTGTCTTAAAGCATCTTTTTTGTTTTCAAATCCAAAATCAGCATAAAGTTCATCATTAGTAATTGCTTTACTAATTTTGTGATTTTCCATAATATGGATACTTGTGTGTCCGAAAACACCTTCAAAAACTTTATTATCTTCAGTGATTAGTTTTGCTTTTGTTCCTACTACAACTGTTGGTCAAATACCACCAATTGGACTTAAAAGAACTTGACCAGTGTTATGAATGTCTCTGACAATATAACCTACTTCATCCATGTGAGCTGCAATCATGATTTTAGGCGCATTTTCTACGCTTGCTTTTTTGTAGAAAATTACTGAACCTAATTTATCACGCATTACTTTAAAGCCGTTGATGTTTTTCTTAAGTTCATCAACAACCGGTTCTTCATATCTAGACATTGCTTCAATATTCATGTAGGTAATTAAACGTTTTTTAAAATCTTGAATTTGACTCATGATTATCCTTAAATTTCATCTTCTTCGTCGATTTCTAATTCTTCTTGATCTACTTCACCAAATATAGCTTCTTTAGCTTTTTCTAGCTGATTTTTGGCTGTTTTTTTAGATTTTGTGCTTCTTGATTTAGGCTCGTCTTCTTTTTGAGCTTCATATTCTTTATATGTTATAAATTTAACCTTTTGTTGTTTAAAATCAGCATCATCTGGTTCGTCTGTGTAAATTATTGTAGGTACAATAATTGGATTACGTCTTTTTTCTTTATAAAACAGAGCTGATAAACGTTCTTTAATTAATTCTTCTAGTTGTTGTGTAGTTCAACTTTTGTTGTTTCCATTAGCCTTAGCGTTTTTAATGTGGTATAAAACAGCACCATGCGCTATTCTCTTGGCTTCTTCAATTAATTCTTTTGAAGTTTTAACAAAGAAACTACCTCTAGTAACAATCTGCGGACGTCCTATAATAGTGTTTTTCTTTTTGTCTAATAAGAAAATGATGTTAACAAAACCAGCATTTTTTAACTGTGCTCTTTGTTCTAGTATTTGTTCTGACAATCCTAAAACTGAGTTTCCGTCAATGTAAATAGGCCCATATTTAACAAACGAATTTGTTGGTTTAATTTCACCATTTAACATTTCAAAAACTTGACCTTTACGCGGCACCATGACATTTTCAGTCTTTACACCATTTTCAATTGCGGTTTTCCCATGCTCAACACACATTCTGTAATCACCATGGTATGGTAAGAAGTATTTAGGTTTAGTTAATTGAAAAATTTTATCATGCTCTCATTTATAAGCGTGTCCTGATGTATGTAAATATCCATCAATTCCATTTTCTTTGATTAATGCACCTTGTTTGTATAAACGGTTAATTAATAGTTCGACAACCATTCTATTACCAGGGATTGGGCTTGATGAGAAAATTACCATATCACCTTTAATGATTTTGATACTGTTGTGTTTTCCATAACTCATTCTTGATAAAGCAGCCATTTGTTCACCTTGTGAACCAGTTGTTAGAACAACTAAATCTGAATCTTTAATATTGTTTAGTTCTTTTTTGTCAATTAAAACATCATTCGAAACATTTATGTATCCTAATTTACGACCGATTTTAATCCCTTGCACCATTGAACGACCAAAAACAACAACTTTTTTCTTTAACTTCTCAGCTAGTTCAATAATAACCTTAACTCTTGTTAAGTTAGAAGCGAATGCAGTAATAATAATTTTCTTTTTAGCTGCACGCATATGTGCTTCAATATCGGTTAAAATATCACTTTCAGAAGGTGAGTGATTTTCACGCATTGCATTTGTTGAATCAGATAAAAGCGCTGTTAAGCCTTGTTTTCCAATTTCATCTAAACGAGCAAAGTCAGTATAGTTTCCAATTGGAGTATAGTCAAATCTGAAATCACCAGTACACATTAAAGAACCGTTTGGAGTAGTTATTCTAATACCAAACGCATCTGGAATTGAGTGTTGTGCAGTTCAGAAATCTACTTTACATCCTTCAGGGAATTTATGAGCATCAGTTTTTACAATTTCAACAAAATCAATCTTACGAGTGATTTTGTGTTCTTCAAATTTCAACTTCAAGTATTGAATAGCAATTCTTGGAGCAAAAATTTTGCTTAAATTTGTTTGTTTAACCAGATAAACAACTCCACCAATGTGATCTTCGTGTCCATGAGTTATAAATAAACCTTCAAGTATTTTTTCTGGTTTATTTAAGTAAGAATAATCAGGAATAATACCTCTAACACCTGTGTTAAAAGTGTCTGCAAATTTAATTCCTGCATCAATTAAAAATACATGATTAGCATGGTCAACAACTAAAGTTGATTTACCAATTTCTTCTGCACCACCTAGTGCAAAAATACGAGTCGGAATCATAAACTCTCCTTGATTTTAAAAATTATTAAGTGTAATAAAAGTGAAACAATACTTAATTAAGTATTTAGTTTTAATATTATAAACTAAAAGCACAAAATCAGCAGAATAAACCTGCTGAAAATTTGACATATCTGAAAAAGTCGAATTTTTTTAAAAATTTATTCGATTTTTTATTTTTTCAAGTTTTATTCAGTTATTATTTAATTAATAAATTAATTAAAACTAGACATTTAAAAGGATTATATGAAAAAGAAATGATTGAGATTGGGAGGAGTTTTAGTTTTTAGTAGTTCAAGCATTTTAGGGGTAGTTGCTTGTGAAAATACTGCAGATGCAAAACAACAAAATCAATATCAAGACAAAATTGAAGAATTAAAAACTATTGCGAATAAAATTGGTGTCTCTACACCGCAATATCAAGAAATTAACACATTTATAACCCAAGTAAATAAAAAGATAAGTAGAAACACTTCTGCTTCAGAAATACAAAATCTAATCAAACAAATCCAAGCTAAAATTGACCAGTTTATAGATTTAGCTAACCAAATTGAAACAGTTAAAAATAACAAACTAAATGAAATAGATTTTAGTTCATTAACTCCAAGCTTAAAAGTAAATATAGGAGCTAATAAATCTGTTTATTCAGCATCTACAGAAGATTACCAATTGCCACAAAACAGCCTAGAAACAGAAACTTACAATGTTTTTTACAATGACAATTTAGAAGTTGTTGATTTAGCTAAAATTGTAAAAACTTCAGATGATTTAAATAAAATTAACGAAGCTTTAGACTTAATTAATCAAGGTAAATCATTGGTTAAAGTTAGTTTTTATGCTATTCATAAAAAATATCCAGAAAACAAGATTTATTTTGACAAAACCTTTGAAATTGGTGGTTATTTAACAAAAACTCAAGCACTCAAAGATATTGAGGCTGAAGTTAATAAATTAAATATTACCCAAAAATTAGGGACTTCGCTTCAAATTGAAGTTAATAATGCTTTAGAAACAGATTCAGCTCTTGCTAAATTAATTCAAGGAACTTATGAATCAGAAAGTCTAAAATCAGCTTTATCAATTCCAGTTGATTACAAATACAATATTTCAGTTCAATTAGTCAAAGCGGATGTTGTTTCAGGTAAAGTTTGATTAAACGTTGTTGGTTCTTTAAAAGAACAACCTGATGGATTTAAATACTACAGATCTACTGATAATCAAAACAATTTATTGGTTGCAAATTTAAATGATTCAGCTAAGTTAAGACTAACTCCTGCAGCTTATTCAAATTTATTTAATTTAGAAAACTTCATTGTTATTGATGAAACTAAATTATTACAAAGTTTAAACAAGTCTGCTATGTCAGAAGTTAAAATGGCAGAATTGACTCCTGAAATAATTAAAAACTCATTAAAACTTTCAACAACACAATTTACTGAAAAATCTAATAAATTTACTTATACTGTTCCTGAAACTTTATTAAGTGATTTAAATGTTTCAGTTACTTCGCCAAGATTGCAAGCTAAAGGTGATGGTAATTACTTTGTTTATGACCTAAATTTAACCTTACCTGAAAATCCAGTTGGGATTTATGCGGATAAAGATGGTAATGTTTTAAGTCAAATTTTTGATGACCAAAAAACCACATCAGTGACTTTTACACTAAACAGCTACACAGTAACAGAAGAAGATATTCAAAGAAGTATTACTAAACGTAATCAAGAATTTGCTGATCGTACTTTTGATTATTCAGCATTTAGAAATGAAATTATTGAATCAGCACAAAACGAATATCCATCAGTCTTTTTAACACGTAATGCATCACAAGTTTTTATGGCTTCAATGATGTCAATGGTTGCACAATTACAACTATCAGAAAAAGAAATAGACAAACCTTATAATGATGCAATTTTTGTAATTAACAAAAATCAAAACTCATATGAAAAAACCCTAGCTGGCGAAAAACAAAGATTTAACTTTAAAGTATTATTAGATAAATACGGAGACGTTTTAAAAACAAAAGCAGACGGTTCATTAAATCTTGAAGATGGTAGAGTTTTAGTTGCTGAAAATACTGGCAGAGTCACTTCAACAATCAAAAATGTTGACTACAACGATTATCCAAAATCACCTGCTGAATTAGAAGCATACCTAAAACCTTATTTAGATAAAGGTATTACTAAATTTGACTTTTATGTTCCAGATATAAGTTTAAGTCAAATGGAATACCGTGACACTTACAAAACTTTATTAAAATATGCAAATAAAGTTGTTATTTTATCTGATGGAAATGCACAACCATATTATTTTGTTAATAGTAATTATGCACAGTTTGTAAACGGTCAAAAAGGATTACAAGTCAAAGATGCAAGTCAGTTAGCTACATACTGAGAAAACTATCACAATGACACTGGTGATAAAGTTCACTTCCAAAACTTTTTAAGATATACTGACAAAGTTAGAATTTATAATATCACTGGAAAATATGTTGAATACTTTAAAAAACAATTTGCTCAACGTGGTGTAGAATGAGCTAACTTTAAAATTGAAGATAGTCCATTAAACTATACAACCTTAGCTAAGTCAATTGATAATATTGACACTGTGCGTTATATTGATGAATTAACTTCACTATATAACTTAAAAGGTAAGTCATTTGAAGATTTAATCGTTTCAGGCGCAAATAATTTAGATAAATCTAAGAAAAACTTAGTTTTCATTGGGTCGTCATTATTTACTAAATTAAGAGGTGAATTGAGACTAAAAACTCAAGAAATACCTAGAGCAGAAATTCATAAGTACTTTAACAAAATGCTTGAATTATATCCAACATCTGAATATAACTACATTTATAAACTTCACCCAGCATTTAGAGATGCTGATGCAGTAGAGTTTATTAAAGAATTTACAAATGGTCATGAAAATGAAGCTATTATTTTAGATCCTTCAATTTCATGAGAAAACATTGTGGCAGCTGAAGCCGAAAGAATTGCTACAAATACTTCTGTTTTATTTGATGCAAATGATTTCAAAAATGGACAATCAAAAACACAATTATTTGGTGTTCAACCATCGTCCACAGTGCTACTAGCTACGATTGCGATGCTAAGAGATATATTCCAAATTACAACAGATCAAGCTACTTTAATGGTTAATCCGGCTAATTTCCCTATCTCTGAAGCGTTTAATATGATTTATAGAGATCAATATTTCTCTGAAGAACGTAAAGATGCTGCTTATAACACCAATATCCAATTATTAAATAATGTGTACAAATACTTTGTTTACACAAATGAGTTTCCAGAGTTAAGTTCATTCCCTAGAATGAGTAAATTCTTAGAAAGAACAAGACAAACTTCTGAAAATAACGCGCCAGAAAACGCGCAAAGTTAGAATTAAAAAATACAGGGCAACCTGTATTTTTATATATGCTGTTCTAATAACTTGATTAATTTTGCAATTAGTTCAGTATCTTCGATATTAACATCATTAAACGTTGTTTTTTCATAGTAGAATAAAGTGTTAAATAAACCTTTTCCTAGGTAATACTGACTTAAAAATCTGTTTAATGTATTTTGTTTTAATGAAACTTTATTTAATTTAGTAAATAATTTATTAAATGCAGTTTGTCTGAATGATAGAGTTGTATTTTTGTTTTTGATAATATTTTTTAAGCTTAAATCAACCTTTTTAGGAAAGTCTTTTTTAGAAACTTTTGATTTTAAAAAATCAAAATATGAAATTGGTTCTTCCAAATCATTAATTGCTCATTGTTGCATTAATTTATAAAATGGAAAAGTGTCTCTTAAAATCAAATTAGCCACAACATAAGTTAAATATAAGCAAATACTTGCTACCACTAATGAAACACCGGCAGCTGGTAGTTTATTTAAAACTCCACTTTCATTTGCACCTGACGCTGTTGTTTGTGCTGGAAGTGTAAAAATATGATAAATATAATAAGCAGCATATCCTGTTGTAGTTCAGAATAATAAAATCAAAATAACACTAAATAATAAGAATAAATAAAATCTGAATTTAAAGTACTTATACATTCTCTCATCTAGTTCAACCTTAGTGAAAAAACCATCGTTTTCAGAATAAGTTTGTAGATTTAATTTTGAATGATTAATAAAACTGCTGTTAAAAATAATATAAAGTGCAAACATTATAAAAGTTGTCAAACCTAACGCAGCTAATATACCGTCTTGTACTGTCATTGTTCCCCTTTAATATATTAATAATTTTAACAAAAAACCACTGAAAACTCAGTGGCTTATTTTAATTATGCAGTTGGTACTAAACGTTTAAAGGTGTTGATTTTATCCTTAAATGATAGTCCAACATTTTGATTTTTAAATGCTTTTGGTTCAACTACATTAGCATCATAAATTACAACAACTTGCTCTTTTGCTTCCCCTGCACTTAAAAAACTAAATTCATGATCATTTGAATAAATAGCATCAGTAGTACTTTGTGCTACCATTTGTCAATTTGATCCTTCTTTTTTGTTTAATTCTCTTAGTAATGAGGCAACATCATTACTTGCTCCATAATTTATTTCAGTCAATCCTACAATGTCAAATCCTGATGATTGAATAATTTTAGCAATTGCAACGTATTTGAAAGCATTAGCAACATCAAAATTATCACCACCATAATTTAACACATTTCAGTGTGCTATTCTTAATGCCTTTTCATCCTTGATTAAGCTTTCAGAATTGTTTATTGAATGATATTGTTCATCATTTACTCTAATATCAATAAATACTGGAGCATGGTCTGAAAGTCTGTTTCTGATATTGTAAAATTCAGGATTATTAGCATCAGATTTATAATATTCTAGTTGCTTATCTTGCTCAGATAAGGTATGATTTGCAAATGCTTTAAGAATATCATTTTTAAAAGCCAAAACAGGATCGGTTAATTGTGTTCTGTATTCTAAAACTTCGCTAGGACTTGCTTTGAAGAAAATTTTGTCGTATGGTTCTGAATAATTATTATTTCTACCTAAAGATGTTTTATAAGCATCTGAAGTCCCTAAATCAGAAATTACCGGCTTAATGTCAGTAGGGAATGAATTTTGTAATCCAAAGTTCTTGGCTTTAATGTTAGTATCTCCACCAAAAATTACAACAGAGTCTTCATCAGATTGATCTTTGAAATTATTAATTAATGTTGGGATTGCTAAAAATTCAGCTAATTCTTGTGAACCTAATGATTCTTTTACCCCCGAATGCAAGTTCTCTTTTGATGAAATAGGACTTTCTTGATATCTTTTCGTACCTTTAGAACCTGGTGAATCTAAATGTCCAAAAATAGTTGTTATCGAAGGCAATTTATCAAGATTTTTAATTTCAAACTGAACTCCAAATGGTGGTCTTACATAAACTGTTTTTAATTCACTGTTTGATAGGTTTTCTGTTCTAACTACTTCATTGTTCGGTTGTGGAGTAGGTATATTTGAAGTCATTTCAGCATCTTTAGATTTTGCTAAATGTTTTCTAAAACTGAATTTTTCTCTGAATAGTTTACCTTTTCTTTTATCGAAATATTTAAACTTGAAATCTTTTCGTTTTTTATTGTAAACACCTACAACATAACGGTTTCTTGCATTGGTTTTTTTGCTTGCTTCTTCATTTTCAAAAATTTGTTGCCCAGGCACTTCTGTTGTGTTGAAAATAACTTTATTTTCTATATTAGCATTTCTTTTTGCTAGAGTTAAATCGCCCTTAGAATTAACTGAAAATCTTACTGTTATTTCATCGTTTTGAGCACCTTCTGTTAGTTCTAGACTTTCTAAGTAGTTATTAAACTGTTCTTCAGAGCTTTCTGTTTTAAATGAAAATAAAGTTGTTAATTCTTCAGTATCAGTATCTGATTCTTCGGTTATTTCATTGTTTCTTTCTTCATTTCCAGTAACCCCTGGGTTAGGAGTAGTTTCTGGTGGTGTGTTAGTGTCATTAGGATTGCCATGAGTTTCACCAGGTTGTTCATTTGATGTTAAATCTGAGCTTTGATTATTTCTGTTTTCTTCTGAAACAGTTTGATTGTTGCCGATAGTTTCAGCTGAAGGGTTTTGATTAGAATTTTCAGTTTCTGTTGAAGCAGTTGGCTCTTTAGTAGTTTTGTCAGATGGAGTAATTTCTTCATTTGGTGTTGCTTCAGGGTTTTGCTTATTTTTTTCCAATTCTGAAACATTTGGGCTGCTATTATTTGGATTGGGATCAGGACTTTGATTTGGATTTTTTAACCCTTCTTCTGATTTAGGTGTGTTTTGAGTGTTAGAGTTATTTTTTGGTTGATCATCTTGTAAAACATTTTTTGTTTGCGTTTGATTACATGATGCTGCTAGAGGTAATGTTGATAATGGTAAAATTAATAATTTTCAAATACTTTTCTTCATTTTATTCCTTACTATTTTAATTATAAGTTCTTATAAAATTCAACCTTTATCTAATTAAATTTATATGGAACAAAATGAAAAAAGAAGTCATTTCTCATGACTTCTTTCCATTAAATTATAAATATGATTTTTTAATTGGAAACTCTTTCAATAAGTCTAAAACCTGATTTTTTAATTCTAAAACTTTTGCTTCACCTTCTTCTGATGTTAGAAAATCATGATTTCTTAAAGCAAAATCGATAATATCAGAAAGCTGGTCTCATTTAGTAAAATCACGGCTTGTCATAGCTGCTGTTCCTAATCTGATGCCACTCCCTAGATTTGGTGATAATGTATCAAATGGAATTGTATTTTTATTAATTGTTATATTAAGTTTTTCAAGTAAAATTTCAGCTTGTTTACCGTTTAGGTTATAAGTTTTTAAAACATCAATCATAAATAAATGATTGTCTGTTCCACCCGAAATTATATAAGCACCTTTATCTTTAAAAGCTTGACAAAACTTAGCTGCATTTAAACGAATGTTTTTAGCATATTCTTTAAACATTGGTTGCATAGCTTCATAAAAACTAACTGCTTTACCGGCTATAGCATGAAATAATGGTCCACCTTGATACCCAGGGAAAACTCAACGATCAACTTTTTTAGCTATTTCAGCATCATTAGTCATGATGATTCCACCACGACCGCCACGCATAGTTTTGTGAGTTGTTGAAGTGATTATGTCTGCATAACCAACAGGTGATGGATGCTCACCAGCAGCAATTAAACCAGCAATATGAGCAATATCAGCCATTAATTTAGCACCACATTTATCTGCAATTTGTCTGAATCTAGCAAAGTCTATAGTTCTTGAGTACGCTGAATAACCACAAATAATTAAATCTGGTTTTTCTTCCATTGCTTGTTTTTCAATTGCATCATAATCTAATAATCCTTCAGGACTTAGATCGTATGAAATTGAATTGTAGAAAATACCACTAAATGAAATTTTATAACCGTGCGTTAAATGACCACCACAATTTAAAGATAATCCCATTATTTTGCCACCACTTGGCACAACTGAAGCAATAGCAGCTGCATTAGCTACTGATCCTGAATAAGGTTGAACATTTGCAAAATTCACTTTAAAAATCTCTTTTAAACGATCGATTGCAGCTTGTTCAACTACGTCGACGTTTTCACAACTTCCGTAGTATCTACGTTTTGGATAACCTTCACCATATTTGTTTGTTAAAACACTACCTTGAGCTTTTAAAACATCCTCTGAAACATAGTTTTCTGAAGCTATTAACTCAATGTGATCTTGTTGTCTTTCTAGTTCATCATTTATTGCTTGTTCAATTAATTTATCTTTTAATGAAATTTTTGAGTACATTAAGCCTCCTTGTTAAAGTGTTTATTGATTGCGTCAATTGATTCTGGTTGGGCTGTTATTCTCAAAGTAACATTGTGCGATTGAGCTTTTACATAATCATCAATAATATTAATTTCATAAATATTTGCCACTTGTTTAATTTGGCTAATAAATGAACTTATATGATCATTTAAGCCCAATTCAAAGGTTAAATCAACTGTTTTTAAAGGCTCTAAATTCACATCTGTAAATTTAGTTGATTTTGATGAATTAGTTTTGAAAAATTCAGCATAATAGGCATTGGTGTTATCAAATTGTGGGTGTAATTTACCTATTCAACCAAACATTTCACCATTATAAAGAATTTTAGCTGAAACATTAGGGTGAATTTGGTTATTATCTGAAAACGGAATGAATTCTAAGTCTAATTTTGTGATGTTTAAAATATCACTTTTAATTTGTTGGAATGATTTAGTGGTTGATGCCAGTCCATAAACTTCCAAGTTATTGTTAATCATTCCTCTTTCAAAAATATTAATTGAATTTAATTTTCTTTTTTGATTATATTCAACCACTTCCTGTAGTGAAACAACAATAGAATTTCTGATTGTTTCTCTTTCTTTAGAAACAAAAGTCATTAAGTCAATGTCTTGATTAAATTCAAAAGGATCAAATTGTGCTTTTGATTTTGAAACCAAAGTAAATGTTCTAACTTCTGAATAGTTTTGAGCAACGAACAATGATTTAGTGTTGTCTCTTTTTTGAGTTAAAACAGGAGTGTTTTTGAATGTTTTTGGTTTAAATGAGTCATATGAATAAAATCTGAAAATTTCTTCAATAACATCTTCAAATAACTCAACGTCATATCTATAATTTGGAATTTTTACCGTGTCATTTTCAAAGTCAAAGCCTAGTTTTTGTAATTTTTCAATTGCTACATTAAATTTATTTAAACTAGTTGTATTGGCATATTTACGTAATTTAGATGCGTCAAAAGCAATTTTATTTCTGTTGATTTTAGCAATCGGATTAATAGTACTTGAAACTTTCAAGTCTTGACAGTATGATTGAATGAATTTGATAGCTAAATTAACTTGTTCTAAACTAATTACTCTTCCAGCTTGTGCTGCTGAGTTAGAAATTAATTTAATTTCTTTTGAAGTATGACGAACTAGTTTTGGATCGAAGCTAGCAATTTCAAATAGATAATTGTTTGTTTGATTAGGTAAAACTTTATAAGCTTCTAGACCCATATTAGCAGCTAATGAAACCACTTTGTCATTTGAATAAATAGCTAAAGCATCAGAAACTTTAAGTTCTTTGTTTCCTAAAACAACTACATCGCCACTGTATAAGTCAGCTTTTAGATCTTTGTTTACTATATTTGCATCATAAACATGAGTAGGAACTCCGATATTGATTAAAGTTAAGTTTGTTAAATTAACTGCTCAGTCCAATTTAGTATCAATACCTGATTTAGCAAGCAACATTTTTTCTTGCAGTGTTGTTTGTTTTTGACCTTGAACTTGAATAAACGATAAATGCTTGCTTAATCCGTTTTGTGCTTGAATTTTAGATTCAAAAGTGTTTTGTGGTTTGTGTAAATCAAACTTAAATTCAGTTTGATAATAAGCTGCTAATTCTTTAGCTAAGACATAATAACTATTAGCATCATTACGATTAGCTGTTGTTGAAATTTCAATAATGTAGTCAGTTAAACCTAAAAGTTCCATCGGATCGTCTTCTAATTTAGCAAAATCATTAGGTAAAACTAAAACATGATCTTCATCTTCTAAAAGTGTTGAATCATATCCAATTTCACTTCATGAAGCAAACATACCTTGTGAAACAATTCCCTTAAGTTTAACTTCACTGAATAATTGATTTCCTTTTGATGATCCAACTGGAAAGCAAATTGTTAAATCACCTGGTTTTAAAATTCTATCTGTTGTTTGTATGGTTGCTTGTCCATGTTTTGTTAAAACTTCAACAACATCTAAACGATCTGAATTAGGGTTTGGTTTAACGCTTAAAACTTTAGCAAAAACCAATCCTTGAACATCTGAAAACGGATGAACTGATTCAACTTCAAAACCTAAGTTATTAAATGCTTTTTCAACAGTTGTATCTAATGTGATTTTAGGTAAAAACTTGTTTAAATGTTTTAATGAAAGTATCATATTACTCCTTACTCCAGATTTCAATCAATTGGTTCTTGATTGTTTTTAACTAGTTTTTGATTAATTTTTTGAATAATTTAAATCCTTGTAGACCTTTTGAATAACTATAAGGCGATGGGTGTGAAGTTTCAATTAAATTGTCAGTGTTAATGTTTAAATCTGAGACAAATTTTTGAGCTTCTTTTCCTAAAGCTACAATGATTACGTTTGGATTATCTATTAAAACTTCTTGTAAAACTTTTTTAGTAAAAAATTGTCATCCAAAATCTTTATGTGAGTTTGGTTTTCCTTCTGTGACAGTTAATACTGTATTTAGTAATAAAACACCTTGTTTGGCTCAATTTACCAATGATGTAGTGTTTAGTTTAACTTTTGGATAATCAGATTTTAGTTCTTTAAATAAGTTACTTAATGATGGTGTTTTTTTATCATGACGTGTTGAAAAAGCTAAACCATCAGCTACACCGTGTGTATGATATGGATCTTGACCTAAAATTACAACTTTTGTGTCTTTTGTTTGAAAATAATCAAATGCTCTAAAAATATTTTCTTGATAAGGGTAAATTTGACCGTCTTTTTCTGCTTGTTGCAGTTTCGTGATGATTGTCTGAAAATATGGTTTTTTACCTTCTGATTGTAAAATGTTTAAAAAACTATCTTTCATTTCTAAATTGTTCCATTATTCTTAAGTCATTACAGTATAAATCTCTAATGTCAGTAAATCCATATTTAATCATTGCAATTCTTTCAATACCAATTCCGGCTGCAAAACCGTTAAATTCAGGTTTGTATCCTGCCATTTTTAAAACATTTGGATGTAGCATTCCAGCACCTAGGATTTCAATTCAACGGTTTTTGTAATAAACATCCACTTCAACACTTGGTTCTGTGAATGGGAAATAACTAGGTCTTAAACGAATTTCAACTTCTTCTTCTAAAACATATGACAATAAACTTTTAAGAGTTCAAATTAAGTTAGAAAACGAAACATTACCAACACATACAAAGTCAACTTGAGTAAATTGGTGTAAGTGAGTTGCATCATCTTCATCATTACGGTAAACTTTTCCGATAGCAAAAGTTGAAATATTTTCATTAGCGAATTCTTCTAAAACTTTAGCTGTAACTCCTGTGTTGTGAGTTCTTAATAAGGTGGTTGCATTTAAATAAAGCGAATCATGCATCGCTCTAGCAGGGTGGTTTTGTGGAATGTTCAGTTTTTCGAAGTTATATAAATCCGAAACTATTTCACCTTCTTCTTGTTGATAATATCCGTGTTGAATAAATCAGTCTTTTAATCTTTCTTCGATTAAAGTGATTGGGTGTAATGATGCATTTTTTAAAACCGGTGCAGTTACATCAACAAATTCGCTATCAATTCTAGCTTGAATTTGAAGTTGCTTAACTCTTGCTTCAGCAGTTTCAAAAAATGAATTGTATTGATTTTTTAATTGTGTAATTTGTTGACCTATTTCCTTTTTTTGTTCTACTGGTGCAGTTTTTAGTTGTTGTTGTAGTAAATATAATTCACCTTGATTTGAAAAAACATGGGCTTTAGCTTGTTTTAAATCTTCTAGAGTATTAATTAATTCTAATTTAAGTTCCATTATTGCTCCTTTGTTTTTACTTTTTGTCAATATGTTTTAATTTTTTGCTCAGCATCGTTTAAGCCTGGATAATAAAATTTAGTGTCTTGTAGTTTGTTAGGCAAATATTGCTGATCAATTCAATTGTTTAAAAAGTCATGTGGGTATAAATAATCAACTCCGTGTCCTAATTTAGAAGCTGATTTATAATGTGCATCTTTTAAATGTTTTGGAATGTCATAAATCATTCCTTGGTCAATTAAAGAATTGGCTTTTTCAATTGCTAAATATACTGAGTTAGATTTAGGTGCTAAGGCTAAATCGGCAATTGCAACACCGATTGGCAATTTTCCTTCAGGTAGTCCTAAACGTTCAAATGTTTCAATCGCATTCAAAGTTCTAAGTCCGATGTTTGGTGAAGCTAATCCAACATCTTCATAAGCAACACATAACATTCGTCTAAATAACCCATCAACATCACCTGATTTTAAAATTAAAAAGCCGTAATATAAAGCCGCATCAACATCTGAACCACGAAGTGATTTATGAAATGCTGACAAATTATTATAATGAGCAGATGAGTTTTGGTCTGAATAAAAATTAATATTTGGAATTAAATCTTTTAGATCTTGTTTTGAAACTTTTGAATCATCTTTTTTAATTAAGCCAAGCATTTGTAAATTGTTTAAGCTTGTTCTTAAATCGCCTGCCGAGTATTTAGCTAGCGACAATAGAATTTCTTTATCCAATTTCAAATGTGGAAAATGTTGTTTTGCCACTTTTTGAAGTTTGTCAACAATATCAGCTTCTGATATTTTTAAAAATTCTTTAATTTGCATTCTGCTACGTACAGCAGGATCAACTTTAAAATAAGGATTTTGAGTAGTAGTTGCATAAACAATTATTTTGTCAAACTCTAAATAAGACAACAAAATTTCTTGTTTATCTTTGTTTAAACGATGTATTTCATCTATGATTATCACTTCTTTTGAACCTAAAAGTTCAGTTAATTGCGCTTTAGAATCAACAGAAGCGTTAAAGTAACCATATGATAGTCCTAAGTCGTTTGCTAAAGCAATCGCTGCAGAAGTTTTCCCAGTTCCTGCATCACCAAAAAATAAAAAACTAGTAGTAATTTTATTTTTAACAACTTCTTTTAAGAGCTTAATTACATGACTTTGACCAACTATATCATCTAGTGTTGTTGGTCTTAATTGATTAGCTAAATTTCTATTATTCATATTAGTTTTTATATTATACAGTTTTATTAGCCTTTAGCCTTTAAATGGTGCATAATTCGGAAAAAAACTTAAAATTTTATGATATTAATAAGGCAAATGCTTTGTGTTTCTGAGTTAGATGGTTATTTGATTTGCTGAATACTAAAAATAAGGGTTATTTGGTTTTTGATAGTTAATTTTACTTGTATAAAATTGCAGTATTGTACAAATTTAACAATGTTTGTTATAACAAAAAGAAAAAGCACACTGTGCTTTTCTAAAATTAAATGTTTTTATATGGGACTGAAATGTTTTGAACTACAAATTTATATTCAGGTAAATTTTCTTGTAAGACACTATGCATATGTCATGCAAAAACTTGTTCATCTAAGTGTGGAATTTCTAAAATGTTAATCTTAGATTCTTTGAATGTAATTCAATCAGATCATCTAAAATCACTACTAATAAATAGGTCGATATCTTTTGACATTTCTACAATTTGTCCGATGTAACCTGAACCACTTAAAATTGCTACTTTGTGGAATTTTTGATTTAAGTCTTCTACATTGGTACGGAAGTGTTGCAATAACAAGTTTTGTTTTAAATTATCTGACAGTTCAGAAACTGTTAAGTCCGCATTTAAAACTACTGAAAACTTAGGAGAATTTAAATCTACTTTTTCTGCTAAGTTCATAAAATTAGCAATTTGATATGAAGTTCCTTGGCTGTCACAATCGTAGTTTGTGTGCATTGAATAAACCGTGATTTGCTTTTGTCTTAAAAAATCATATAAAGGTCTTTTGTAAGGAGCTTTAGCATTTTCTGATTTTCAATCTGCTTCAAAACGGAAAGGGTGATGAGTTAAAATAACATTACAATCATTATCAATTGCGCTTTGAACCACTTCTTCAGTAACATCAATTGCTAAAACAGCACCTTTGAATTTCTTAGACTGAACTGTTCTAAGTGCATAACCAGTTGGATCTCAAATTTCTGCATTAGATGTAGGATAAAGTTGGTTTAGATAATCAATAAAATCTTTAATTTTTAAAGCTTTTTTCATAATTTTCCTATGATAAAAATTCTTTTAAGTTTTTACCGTGTTTTGAATTAGATTTTAGACGTCTTAAAATCTTGTTTTCAATTTGTCTAATTCTTTCTTTTGAAACGCCACCACGATCAGCTGCTAATTCATCTAGGCTGTGTACACGATATTCGTTTCCTAGTTCATCTTTTCCGATACCAAATCTTTTACAAATTAGTTTTCTATCTTCTGGCTCTAATTCATCAAGCATTGCAAATAAAACTCTTCTTAATTCTTCCTTATTTGCATAATCAATTGGTGATTCAATACTTTCATCTTTAACAAAATCACTAAATGATGAATCATTTTCTTTTCCAACTTGTTTATCTAATGAAATAGGGTCAATGTTGATTTTCTTAATATGACGAACTTTAGCTGCATCATATCCGTTTCCGTATCTTTCTGCGATTTCATCGTCACTAGGTTCTCTACCTAATTCTTGTTGTAATTCACGTTCAATTTTTGAAATTTTGTTGATTGTTTCAACCATGTGCACTGGCACACGAATGGTTCTAGCCTGATCAGCTACTGCACGTGTGATTGCTTGACGTATTCATCATGTAGCATAAGTTGAGAACTTAAACCCTTTATCTACATCATATTTTGATACAGCTTTTAAAATACCAGCGTTTCCTTCTGAAATTAAGTCAATAAAACTTAAACCTCTGTTTTTGTATTTTTTAGCATTATTAATTACTAAACGTAAGTTTCTTTGAACAAGTTTATCTTTAGCTCTTTTTCCTCTGAAGCCACCTTTAGCCATTTGTTCTGCTAATTTCTTTTCTTCAGCAGGTGTTAAAAGTTCACCATATTTACCAATTCAACGCATGTATCATTTAACAATGTCATTTGTTTCAGTTAATTTAGTTGTTGAAGCTTTATGAGAAGTAGTTTTGACTTCATCAAAATCATCATCGAAATTAAGACTTTCTAAAGTCGCAGAAGTTTCACTATCGTCGTCATCCTCGCTTTCTTCATCATAAATTTTTAAATCATCTTCTCAGGTTTCTTCTTCGTCCTCTGAATCTTCATCATCTTCTGAGTCATTTTCTTCAGAATCTGGCTGACTATAATGTTCTAAATCATCTTCAATGCTTTCAGTATCATCACCAAAGATATCGTCTTCATCATCAAATAAGTCTAAATCTTCAACTGAATCAGGTAAATCATCTAAGTTGTCAAAGGCACTTTTAGTGCTTTTTGAAACTGTTTTTGACTTTTTCTTTTTATCTTTTGATTTAGACATAATTTCTTGTAAGTCATCTTCATCAAAGGCAGGAACTTCTAAGTCTATTTCGCTGTAGTCATCATAATTTGAGTCTAATACACCTTGACTTCTTAGTTCGCTGAAAAATTCATCGATATCATCGTCATCTAATGCTAAGTCTTTTTTATCTAAAAATTCAAAAATTTCTGGCGAAGTTCATTTATGATCTTTACCTTTTGCGTTTTCGATTGCGTTAATTAATGTCTGGTATTTCTCCATAATTAATCCCCTTTCCGTAGTTCAATCGTTTTTTTACCTAGCTCACGCAGTTTTCCTAATTTATTTTGTTTAAATTTAGGAATTGAGTATTCCCCCTTAGGTAAAATTTCGGTATTATGCAAGTAATTTTCCATTTCAGATGCATAATCTTTCAATGAAACAATAATTCTTTCTTGCTGTTTTATATCTTCAAGGTTTTCAAGCTGATTTTCAATCATTTTGTTTAATTTTTGATTGATTATGTCTTGAACTTCACTTTCAAGCAATTCAGGCAACTCAGAAGTGATAATTTCATAAATTTGATTTGGATCTTTAATATCTTGAGAAAGGCTATGAGCTTTATCAGCAAGTTTTTTTATTTCAATTGGTCCGTCAAATATGCTTGAAATTTCATTTATATCAAATATTTTTTGGCGTAAATTATTTGATGAAAGTAGTTGAATGATCAAACTCATTCTAGCGTGATCTAAAAATTCAAATGTATTTTTAGCAAATTGATAGTCAGGCTGTGTTTGAAAATAATCATTAACTGTAAAATCAAAATTTGGATCAACAGGTTCTAAATAAGGATCTTCAAAAATATTGTAATAATCAATATTTGATGGATTATTAAATGGTGGATATTGATTATTAAAACCTTGATTTATAGGTTTTCTTTCAGTTAATAATTCATTAATTTGTAAATTTAATTCTGTTTGAATTTTGTTAAATAAATATTGTTTTTGTTTAAGTGCAATGTTTTTAGTGTAATTAAGAATTGATTTTTCAAAGTTTTGAAGCATTTCAAAATCATTCAAATGAGTTTCGATTAAATTTATGTTATTTTTACTTAAACTAACTTGGTAAATAAAATCAATTAGGCTAATAGTTTGATTTTCAATTAAATCAACTAGTTTTTCAGTTCCTTCTTGATTTAGGATTTCATCAGCATCTTTTTCAAAGGTGTTGTTTACAACTTTGATTGTAAAACCGTGTAAAGCTAATAAATCTGCAGAACGCAGAGCTGCATCAACCCCAGCATTATCATTGTCTAAAAACAGAATAATTTCAGAGTTTTTTAGTAGCTGAATATGATCTTTTGTTAAAGCTGTACCCATTAGGGCTACTACGTTATTAATACCTGCACGATAGCAGGCAATAACATCCATAAAACCCTCTACAATTACAACTTGTTTTTTTGCTTTTATTGAATCCTTAGCATTATGGTAGTTGTAAAGAATTTTTGATTTGTTAAATAATGGCGTTTCTGGTGAGTTTAAATATTTAGCAAAATTGCTATTTTTATCAATTGTTCTAGCGCTAAATCCGACTAGTTCACCATGTGAATTTCTAATACCGAATGTAATTCTGCCTCAAAAAATTTCATTTAAATCAGAGTTTAATAAACCAGCATTAACTGCTAAGTTTTCTTTGTTTTCACTTGCATTAATTTCTTGTTTTAGTCTATTTTTAGGCGCATAACCGATATCAAACTTTTCACGTAGATCTAAATCATTTAAATGTCTAGATTCTAAGTAGTTTAAGGCGTTTTTTTCTTTTAATAAAGATATTTTATAAAATGAGTTAACAAACTCTAATAACTCTAACGTTTCCAGTGTTGTTTGATCATATTTTTCAACATGTGATTGCGCTTTGTATGAACTGAAATCAAAATTTAAACCTAATTTATTAGCAACAAATTCAAGCGCTTGAATTCAGCTAATTTGCTTAAAATCTTGAATAAATTTAATTGCATCACCTGATGCAGAACAAGGAAAACATTTATATATTTTTTTGCTTGGAGATACTGTAAAACTGGGTGAAGTATCTTGGTGAAATGGACAAGAACCGATAAAATTATTACCTTTTTTAGCTAAAGGCACAAATTCCGAAATAACATCTACGATGTTAACTTGTGCTTTAACTTGTTCGATAAATTCTCTTGGAATTTGTTTAAACGCCATTTCACTCCTTGTTTTAGTATTTAAAAATTATTTTAAAATTTCAAATAATTTGTCTAATGAGATTCTTTGTTGTTCCATTGTGTCTCTATTTCTTAAAGTTACACAATTATCTTCTAAAGAATCGTAGTCAAATGTTAAACAGTAGTATGTACCAATTGAATCTTGTCTACGATATCTTTTTCCGATTGAACCAGCTTCATCATATGCTACTGAAATACCTTTTTCAACTAATGTTGCAAAAATTTCTTTTGCTTGTTCGCTTAGTTTTTTAACCAATGGTAGAACAGCGACTTTATATGGTGCTATAGCATATGGGAAAGATAAGACAATTCTTGAATCGTTTTCTAATTGCTCTTCTTTGTATGCATCTGAAATTACAGCTAACATTAAACGATCTAAACCAATGCTTGGTTCAATTACATATGGAACGATTTTTTGATTTGTTTCAGGATCTAAATAGTCTAACGATTCACCTGTTGCTTTTGAGTGTGACATTAAATCATAATTTGTACGATTAGCAACTCCTAATAATTCACCTCATCCAAATGGAAAGTTAAATTCAACATCACTTGTTCCTTCCGAATAGTGTGCTAATTCTTCTTTTTCATGAGCACGAATTCTAACACTTTGTTCCTTGATTCCTAGGCTTAAAGCAAAATTATATGCTTTTTGAACATAGTAATCAAATCATTGTGAAGCTTCTTCTGGTTTAGTGAAAAACTCTAATTCCATTTGTTCAAATTCTCTAGTTCTGAAAATGAAGTTACCTGGAGTCACTTCGTTCCTGAAGCTTTTTCCGACTTGTGCAATACCAAAGGGTAATTTAGCACGTGTTGAACGCTGAACATTTTTGAAATTAACAAAAATTCCTTGTGCTGTTTCTGGACGTAAATAAACTTTTGACTTATTTCCTTCTACTACACCTTGTGAAGTTTCAAACATTAAATTAAATTGCTTGATTTCTGATCAATCAGTTTTGTCATTTTCATATTTTGGTAAGTTATCTTTTAAATATTGAACCATTTGTTCATTTGACATCTTTTCAACAACAATTGTTTCATCAATTTCTTGAATCAATTTATCTGCACGATATCTTTTTCCGTTAACTTTGTTTTCAATTAATGGGTCTGCGAAGTTTGAGACATGACCACTGGTTACTCAAACTTGTGGGTTCATTAAAATTTTTGAATCGATTAAGTAATTATTTGGTTCTTTAAAAACAAACTCTTTTTTTCAAGCTTGTTGAATATTGTCCTTTAATAATGCTCCTAAAGGACCATAATCTCATGTGTTTGATAAACCACCGTAAATCTCGCTTCCTTGAAACACAAAACCTGAATTTTTCAAGTGATTTACAATGTCTAACATCTTTTCTTTACCTGTTTTTAGCATAATGCTATTTTATCATTTTTTCAGCATTTTGCTAAGGCTTTTTAAGGACTATGAAAAAAGCAAAAAGCGCATTGTGCGCTTTTTGAATTAATGATTTTAATTATTAAGCTGAAATAACACCTGTAGCAAATAATACAACTAAAGCAATTAAAATTCCATAAGCAACAGCCAGTAAGAATAAAGCCAATCAACTGAATCTTGCAGGTGCTGAAACTTGTTTGTCATCTGAAGTAACTTGAACTTCTTTGATTACTTCAACTGGAACTTCAACTTCTTTAATTACTTCTTTGATGATTTCAACTGGTACTTCTCTAATAACTTCGATTTCTCTAACTTCGTTTGATACAACAACTTGTTCTGCATCAAATGGTGAATCTAAAACAACAAAGTGTTTTCTTGCAGCTGGTTCACCAATGTAAACTGCGTATAGATAATCATTTTCAGGAACGAATCCAACATGCATTTGATCGTATGCAACAAATGATGTGTATTGAGCAACTTTAACGTTTTCTTTATCGCAAGTTTCAAAATATAAAGCGTTTTCTGCTGAATCTTCAATTTCAGCTTTTCCAACAACTTTTTCCGATAATGTTCTTAGAGATTTTTTCAATGAAAACATTATAGCAGCTAAGAATCTTAGTTTTTCATCGTTGTCTTTGTATTCAACTTCTAAATCTTGAGCAACTGATAGAGCATCTCTTAAGTTTTTATCAACTGCTTGTAAGTCTGCAACTGATGTTTGTAAGTCAGATGCTAATTTAGAACTTAGTTTTTCTAGTTTTTTAGCATATACAGCTAAAATTTTAATTTGTTTACATGCTGATAAGTTTCTGATGTAAACGTATTCTTTAATCTTGTCATCACATTCAACTACAACTGTTGGTTCAACTTCAACAACTTTTTCTTCAACCACAACTGTTTCTTGGTGTTGTAATTTTTCTTTTAACTCAGCAATTTGTCTCAATAATGTTTCTTTATCTGAATTTGAGTCTTCTAATTGTTTTGTTAAATAGATTAATTCTTGTGAATAATCTGTTCCTGAAGTTCTTTGGCTTAATAAAATTGATAATTCTGAAATTTGTGCTCTTAATTTTTCAATTTCTAAATCTTTTGCTGAAGCTTTTCTTTCGTATTTGTAATCGTCATCTAGTGGGAAGTATGTTTCAACATCGTGTAGTTGTTTGAAATCCACAACTTCTTCTACGGCTACTTTAGCACCATCTTCATCTCTGAAACCATCTTTTGTAATGTTTAATTCTTTCAATGTTTCTTCGTAGTCTAATTTACCATCGAATTTATCAACATTAAGTTCGTATTCCATTTTGTCATCAGAGTTTTTGTATCCGATTAATAATCCACCAACAATTCTTTTATCTGTTTGGAATCAAACAGCACAGTCTAATTGATAAGCTAAGAATCAGTTCATCGCGTCTTTACGAGACTTAAATAGAGCCAATGCGTTTTCTACTTTTGGGTGTTTTAATGCTCAAGGATATTCTTTATTTTTCTTTGCATTATATAAACAATTTAAACGTTTCATCTTTCCTCATTTCAAATTAGTTATTACGTTCATTTAACGATTAAATCTAAAACTTAGCTATGCTAAATTTTTCATAATATACTTTAATTATAAATTAATTTAATTAAAATCACTTAAATTTAGCAAAATACTAAGTATTTTTTGCTCAAAATTGCATGCATGTGCAACTTTGAAAACATAATCTACATTATAAAATTACTTTTAAGTCTTATTTTCAGGCATAAAAGTAATTTTTATCAAATCTACTCTCAAATTATTTTCGTAAATAATTGTTTATATAATATAACAAATTTGAAAAATATAAAGGAAAAAGTAATATCTTTATTTTATAATTAGCATATGAATGAAAAGAAAGTGTATAAAGTTGGAGAAGTTGCTTCAGCTAAAGTAATTAAAACTGGATCTAAGTTTGCAGTAGTGATGAATAAATTCAAAACTAAGTTTGTAATTTATAAAAATGAGGTTAGTGATTTTAATAAAAACAAAGTTAATGAAGTCTTAAAAGTAGGTGATTACATCAATTTTATAGTGCTTCATTTTGATAAATCTAAAAACCATGGAATTGGTTCATTTAAACAAAATCACCCTAATTATTTAAACAAACAACAAACAAAAACTAAATCTAAAAAGAAAGCACCACTTAAATTACAAGAAACAGCTAATGGATTTAATAATTTAATCAAACACACCATAGAATCAGTGCTTTTAGATGCTAAAGCATTAGAAAAATGTCATGAATCAAATCAAAATAATTAAAAATTATTATCAAACCCAACAGCAAATAGCTAATGATATTAACTTATCAAATACAATTATTCAAAAGGTTCAATCTTTGAATTTCAAAGGTTCATCATATTTAGGTTTCGATGACATTACTTTGAACTTTACAATAAATGGTTATGAACGGATTATTCAGTTTTGTAATTTGCTTTATGAAAAGCAAATTAATTTATTAATTATATGAACTAAACCTGAAATTCAAAAAGCAATAGAAGCTTCAATAAATTTTGTTTTAGGTCTAAATGACTTTGATAAAAGTAAAAAAATAAGATTGGTTTTTGTCAATGAATCACAAAATGATTTGCTAATTAATCGCCAAATTACTAAAGAATTAAACGAAAACAACAAAGAAACTGTTGGATTACTGTTTTTAGATAGCTTTGGTGCTGAAAAAGCACATTTAAACTCAATTAAAAACTTTTTAAGCCAGTTTAATAGGTATGCAAGTGATTTTTTAATTAAAAAATCTATTTTTTATGTCGGTCGGTCAATCAGTTATGTTGACACATTAAATTTAAATGTACCACGTGAAAATTGTTTGTTTGTTTCAGATGACGTTCATCCGCAGTATTCATTGCTAAGCGAAATAGGATTAGTGATTTTAGCTTTGCAAGGCATTAATGTTCAAAAAGTAATTGAAGGTTATGCTAAAGCATCTGAAAGTTTATCTGAATTTGATATTTACTTTAACAAAGCCTTGGATTTAGCTTTGATTTTAAATAATAATTTTAAAAACAATGAAGATTCAACTTTTATGAATCACTTAATAGCCTATGACACTAGCTTAAACAATTTTTTAGGTTATTTTGCTTACTTATTTAATAAAACTACTTTAGCACAAAATATTTTAAATACCAACTGTTCTTTTCCAAAACAAATTAATACATATGCTCAAAATTTGCTTTCTGGCCCGATTTACACTTTAGCTAGTTTTTGAGTAGTTAAAAATAAAAGTTTTGATTTTCAACTATCATCAAATATAGAAAACGATGATTTAATCGATCAGATTAAAAATTACACTGTAAACCAGATTAAAAATTCAAGTTATGAAACTTTTAGTACTTATTTAAATAGTTTTAACGACACTTTAAATTCTTTTACAGTTGAAATTAATTCAAATTCTGAATTTGCTTTAGGTCAACTAATTAACCTACTTTACTGAAGTAGAATTTATTATTGTGTAATTAATGATATTGATCCATTTGCATAATAAAAGTCCCATAAGGGACTTTTTTAATTCGCTTTGACTGATTGTCAAAGTTGGTAATAATAACCTTGTTGCTTTAATAAATCTGCATGAGAACCAGATTCAATTATTTGCCCATTTTCTAAAACTAAAATTAAATCGGATTTAACTATTGTACTTAATCTATGAGCAATAATAAATGAAGTTCTGTTTTCAGTTAATTTTTGCATTGCTTTTTCAACTATTGCTTCTGTATGAGTGTCAACATTTGAAGTAGCTTCATCTAAAATTAACACTGGTGGGTTTTTATAATTAACCCTAGCAATTGAAAGAAGTTGCTTTTGGCCTTGTGATAGTGATGAACCAGAGTTTGTTAAAACTGTGTCATATTTAGAATCCAATTTAGCTAAGTGTGATTCTAAATTAGCAGCTTCAGCAACCATTTTTAAAGTATCATCATCAATTTCATCTGAACCATAAGCAATATTATTGCTAACAGTGTCTGAAAATAAATAAGGATCTTGTAAAACATAACCTAAAGATTTACGTAAAGCTTTTTTATTGATATTTTTAATATCAATACCATCATATAAAATTTGACCTTTTTCAATTTCATAAAAACGGCAAAGTAAGTTAATAATTGTTGTTTTGCCAGCACCAGTAGCTCCTACTAATGCTATTTTTTGACCTGCATTAGCTTTAAAAGAAATGTCTTTTAAAGTGTAAGTATCATGATACTTAAATCAAACATTTTTAAATTCAATTTCACCTTTTAAGAAGGTGTATTGGTTTTGACGTGTAATTGGGTTAAATCATTTTCAAGCATATTCACCAACGTTTAAATTCATTTTAATTTCTTTGAATTTACCGTGTGATTTAATTAGTTTGACTAATTGTATTTTTCCTTCGTTAGTTTCCGGTTTTTGGTCTAATACTTCAAATACTCTTCTAGCTCCAGCTAGAGCTAAAATAATTGAATTAACATTTTGTGTCATGCTTGATACTGGCCCTGAAAAACTACGCGCGAATTGAGTGAATGAAATTAAAATTCCAACTGTTAAACCAAATGCAACTCCATTGTCTTGAGAATAGAAAATCATTAATCCACCTGTAATTGTCACTGTTGCATATGCGATATTACCTATATTTTGTGATACCGGTCATATTACATTTGCTAAAAATTCTGATTTAAAATTTACTTTAGCTAATTTTTTATTTAAATCTGAATATGCATTTGCTGAGTTTTCTTGTTGGTTAAAAATTTTAATTGTTTTAATTCCTGAAATCATTTCTTCAGCATATCCGTTTAAATCACCAATTGATTTTTGTTTTAATCTAAAGAATTTTCTTGAGAATTTACTAATTACAATCGAACAAACCAAAATTAGTAAAATGAATCCAACCATGATTAAACTAAGCATTCAGTTTAATCAAAACATAACAGCAATTGAAATTAGCAATGTTGTTAGTGATTGAAAAGCAATTGGAAATGTTTTTGATAAAAATTGTCTTAAGGTGTCAACATCAGATGTAAAGTTTGAAATTAACTTACCTTTTAAATTAATATCAAAAAACTTTACCGGTAATTTTTGAACGTGTTTGTATAAATCGATTCTTAATTTAGCCATTATTTTATAAGTAATGGTAATCATAATTCTTGTGGCTATAAAACTTGATAAGATACTGATTAATAAAAATAAAACTGAACCAGTAATTATTCAATGAAAGTTGTTGTAGTTAAATGTGTGTGCAGTTTCTTTACCTTCATTAAGTAAATAACCGATAATAACTTTACCAATAAAGATTTGAATATATAAAGTTCCTAAAGCTGCTAAAACAATTAAGAAAATTGCTAGCATCAATTGATATTTATTGGCATTTCATAAAAGCCCGAATAAACGTTTGAATGTTGATTTTTTTGAATTGTCTAGATGTTTTTTATTATTAGATTTAGTTTGAAGTTTCACTTAAACCTCCTAAATCTTGTTGTTGTTGATAAAGCTCTTGATAAAACTGATTTGAATTTAATAGTTGTTGATGTGTTCCAATGTTTTGAATTTTACCATCGTCTAAAACAATGATGCGATCACAATTTTTCAATGATGATATTTTTTGAGCAATAATAATTTTGGTGCAGTCTGTCAGCGATGAAAGAGCTTGTTGAATTTGCCTTTCTGTTTTAGAGTCTACTGCTGAAGTAGCATCATCTAAAATTAAAATTCTTGGTTTTTTAAGTAATGATCTAGCAATGCTTAAACGTTGTTTTTGTCCACCTGAAAAGTTTTGTCCTTTTTGCTCGACTCTTGAGTCTGATTTTTCAGGTAGAGCATTAACAAAATCATAAATATTAGCTTGTTTTAAAGCTAAGTTTAATTCATCATCACTGGCGTTTGGGTTGGCTCATAAAAGATTTTGTCTAATTGTTCCTGAAAACAAGGTTGATTCTTGGGTAACGAAAGCAATTTGTTCTCTTAAGTTATTAAGTTCTTGTTTTTTAATATCAACTCCGTTTAGCAATATTTGACCGCTTGATGCATCATAAAATCTGACTATTAAATTAATCAAAGTAGATTTACCTGAGCCAGTTGGTCCTATGATTCCAATCGTTTCATTTGGCTTGATATCTAAATTAAAATCAGATAAAGCATTTAAATTTGAATTGACATATTTAAAGTTAACATTTTCAAACTTAATTGAGCCATCTAATTGAACTTTAAATGCATCTGGATCATTTTGAATATTTACCTTATGATTTAATATTTCTTTAATCCGTTTAACACTCGGTATAGACATTAAAACTAGACTTGAAACATTCATCATACCCATTAAAGAACCTGAAACCATTCAAATATATGAAGCAAATGCAACAATTGTTCCAATTTCCATTTTTTTACCTAAAAAAGCATAAGTTCCAATAGTTCCGAGCGCTACCATGCTCATAAAAATAGTTGATGTAATCACTGGTGAATTTCAAGCAACTATTTTGTCTGCTCTTATGCTCATGTTTCTTAAGGTTTCACTTAAATGTTTGATTTTAGCAAACTCATTTTCTTCATTAACATATGACTTAATTGTTCTAATGGCTGATAGATTTTCTTGTATTTTGCTATTAAATGAATCATATTGTTTATAAAGTTTTTTAAAGTTTGGATAAGACTTATAAGACACTATAGCAAATGAAATTACTACTAGTGGTATTGAAACTAAGAAAATACTTGACAAGATTAAGCTTTGATTTAATGAAAAAATCAAAGCAGTAATGAATAAAATTGGTAAACGAACAAAAGTTCTAATCATCATCATAAATGCTAATTGAACATTGTTTACGTCATTATTTAGCCTGTTTAAAATTGCCCCAGTTGAAAATTTATCAATATCATTAAATGAATAACTTTGAATTTTGCTATAAAGCGAATTTCGAATATTTTTAGCAAAAATCGAAGTAGCTTTAGATGAACAAAATGATGCTATTAAACCAGTACAAAGTGCTCCTAGAGCTAGACCAATTAATATAAAACCATTGTATCAAATTACATTGACATCACCTTTGTTTGTAACTTCATTAATAATTAAACCTACTCTGTTAGGCATAAAAACTTGAATTACAACTTCTGCAATGATGATAATAATTGATAAAAATGCTAGTAATCTAGCATTTTTTGTAGCAGCGAAGAATGTGTATTTTGGTTGTTTCATTATTTGTTAAAAATACATTCGTGTTGATGTGAATGGTAATGAACATTAATATGTCCATCATCTTGGCATTTGCAACTGATTTGTTTAAAATCACCTAATTCAATAATTTCTTCCAGTAAATTACCGTATTTTTTAGCAAAATCCTTATTGATGAAATAAAAGGCATGTGTTTTTGTTTTTTTAACATCAACAATATGAGCTTGACGCAAGTTGCTTAAGTGTTTTGAGACATTAGCTTGCTTTTCTTGCATTATTTCAGCTAAAAGTTGAACGTCACATTCTTTTTCATGACAAGTGTATAGATGAACAATCAGTTTTAATTTTACGTCTTTAGATAAAACAGATAAAAGTTCCGTTATTTCCATAAGACCTCTTTTCGTTTTTTGTTTTTAATTGCTTTAATAAAAAATAAAAATAAATGTTGTTTTATACGTTTTTTTGAATTTAGTTGTCTGTTTTAACTGACTTATCAATTTGATTAAAGATGTCATCTAAATCATCTGACTCAAATGAGTCAAATGTCATGATGTAGTCATTTTCATCATAATCATTTTCTGGATTAGTTAGTGATTGATTTTTCAATTTGTCAACTGTTGAAAAATCATCTTGTGTATCGGTTGATGCTGTGGCACTAAAATTTTGACTATCATTTGTGTCATTATCGTTTTGATTTGAAAATTCATTTTCATTAAATTCAGAAATATCAAAAACTGAATCTTGACTCTCTATTTCTTCTTCATCATCTCAGCTGTCTTCGAATTCTAAAGAATTAATATCTAATAGTTCATTATCAGTATCTTGAGCTTCGTCTTGAGCTTCGTCTTGAGCTTCGTCTTGAGCTTCGTCTTGAGCTTCGTCTTGAGCTTCGTCTTGAGCTTCGTCTTGAGCTTCGTCTTGAGCTTCGTCTTGAGCTTCGTCTTGAGCTTCGTCTTGAGCTTCGTCTTGAGCTTCGTCTTGAGCTTCGTCTTGAGCTTCGTCTTGAGCTTCGTCTTGAGCTTCGTCTTGAGCTTCGTCTTGAGCTTCGTCTTGAGCTTCGTCTTGAGCTTCGTCTTGAGCTTCGTCTTGAGCTTCGTCTTGAGCTTCGTCTTGAGCTTCGTCTTGAGCTTCGTCTTGAGCTTCGTCTTGAGCTTCGTCTTGAGCTTCGTCTTGAGCTTCGTCTTGAGCTTCGTCTTGAGCTTCGTCTTGAGCTTCGTCTTGAGCTTCGTCTTGAGCTTCGTCTGAATTAATTTCTATTGAGTCATTTTCTTGAGCATTTGTTTGACCAAAAATATCATCAATACTTAATTCTTGTTGTTGATATTCAAAACTTGTGTTTTGGTCACCATGATTATTTTCAATTTCCAAATCAACTAGATTAAAACTTTCTAAAACTACATCTGAGTCAAATTCGGTTTTATTAGTGTTAAAAATATCCAACGTTTGACCGTCTTGCATTTGTGTGAAAATTGAAGTTTCGTTTTGAATATCTAAGTTTAAATCAGACACAGAGTCGAAGTTGTCTAAAGATAATTCATTATCAATATGATCATCATTATAATTTAGTGAATCTTGTGATGAATTATAAAATTCATCGTTAAGGTCAGCATCTACGATTTGTTCAAAGTTTTCAACTGTTGAAACATCGTTTTGTTCGATATTATTATAATCATTTATTTCAGAAATCGAAAGATTTTTTAAGTGAGTTAAATAAACTGTATTGACTTTATCAATCAGTTTTAATCCATTGTTATTTGGGTTTGATGAAACCAGTTGTTGCAACTCGTTTTGATTAAATAATTCGATATTTTGTTCGCTAAATAATTTTGTGATGTTGTTTTGTTCTCAAACTCAGTTAATTGGGTTTATGACATAAACGTCGTAACCTTTGTTGTTTAAGAATTTAATATCATCATATTTTTTAACATAATTAAAGTAATCTTTGTGATAGTTAAAATCATCAAAAACTACTGCTAGATATTTGGTGTTTTTATATTTAACAAATATATCAAGTTTATTTGTTCCAACTGGAAAATCAACCAGTAATTCAAAATCAGGATTGTTTTTAATTAAAGCTTCGATATGGCTTAAAACAATGTTTTTAAAAGCATTTGTTGCATGATTAAATTCTAGGTTAATTTGTTTTGATGATAGTGATGAGTATTTAACTTTTTCAGAATTTGGTTTTTCTAAGAATTCAAGTCATTGTTTAAAAATATTTAATCCTTCTGAATTATCTGCATCTATTGGGCTGATATCATCTGCATAAATACTTTTAATAACTATTAATTTATCTTTAGCACGACTAATAGCAACATTTAATGAGTTAGCCCCACCTGAAATACGTCCAATGTATGAATTTAGAAGTTTTGTTGTCTTGTCATAAGCTAAAGTCATAATAACAACATCAGCTTCTTCTCCTTGCATATTTTCAAGGTTCTTTAAAATGATTTTATTGCTCAAAAGTGCTTCGTTTAAATCTGGAAAATATTTGATAATTAAAGCCTCAATTAAACCTTGTTGACTTGCATTCATTGTTAAAACAGCTAATGAATTATGGTCATTAAGATTTTCGTAAATTTTAGAAATAGTTAAAAAGGCTTCTTTAATGTTTGAACTATTTTCTCATGTTCCATCAACTTGATAAACATCAATTGCATTACGTCCAATAAATTGTGCTTTATCAGCTACTGCAAGTTTGTTGTTGTAAAAATGTTTAGCTGAGAAAGACATTAGTGCAGCATTATTTGAACGGTAATTACGATTTAACATAACATTAAATATGCTTCCACGCGCAAATTCTAGAATTGATTTGTTTGATTCGTATACAGAATCACCAACTTTACGTTGATTAAATCACTGACTTGGTTGCATTTGTTGTTGATCTCCAACAATAACTTTACGTTTTCCTAAGTAAAGCAAAGTCAATCCTAGATCAAAGAAAATTTGAGAAGCTTCTTCAATAATTACATAATCAAACTCTTTAGCTTTTCAACCTGATAAATCAGCTTCAGGAATTGAAACTATTACAGGATAAATAATTTTAATAATTGGTAGATATTGATTAATAAAACCACTAATATTCTTTGGTTTGTCTTTTATTTTTTGCTTAAAAGCACTATAAAGGTTTCTGAAGTTTTCAATTCTTGGATGTGCTTTGTAAAATTCATCACTTTTATAAAAGGTTTCTTTTTTACCATTTAAATGTCATTCTAAAAGCCTTCTTACTAAACGATAAGCTTTTAACTTTAAGTGATTGATATCACTAATTTCAGAACTTGTGCTTTTTAAGGTAACTTCAACATCTATTAAGTTAGAGATTTTTGAATATGGACTGTGTTCGCTGTCAAAGTTGTTAAACCCAACTTTGTTTAAGAATTTTAAAACATCACCTATTGAACCGTTGAAATTAGGTAAGTTTTTGTCAATTTGATCACCCAGTTGTTTTAATTCATGATATTTCTTTAAAAAGAATCATCATTTGTATCCATTAAGTTCAATTAAGTCTTTGCTAGTTTTGGATACTTCAATTTGTTCAGGGTATTTTAAATCTCTTGGTAGTGATAAAAAGAATTGAATATCTGTTGTTTGATTAAAATCAGGTTTATGTTTAGCTATATAGTAATAAGCTTTTAATGCTTCAACATTTACTGAATTGTCTAAAAATTCGCTAACTTCTTGAATAAACTGATTTTCAGTTTTTGAAACTAAATTTAATAGTCTGTTTTCAGATGAAATACTATCGTTAAATGAATGAATGTTTTGAACGTGTTGGTCTATTTTTTCATAGAATTTATATCTGTTGTTATTTGCATTATTAGGTAAATATAAAGCAAAAGAACTTAGTTCACCTAGTCTTTTTAAAATAACTTCTAAAGCTATTGTTTTTTGTGAACTAACTAATGCTGTTTTTCCATAGACAATAATATTGGTTAATAAATTAGCTATTGTTTGTGATTTTCCAGTTCCTGGCGGACCTTGAATAATCGTGTTTTGGTGCAGCGCACTAACAATTGCTTCAATCTGTCCATAATCAGCTGGGTTAACTCTTTGAACACTTGCGTTTTCTCTTAATAAACGATCTAGATTCTTTTCGAATTTACTTTGATCAACTTCATCGGGTAAAATTTTCCAAAAGTATCCGTTATCTAGAATTTCCTTCATTCTCTTAGCTGCATAACCAAATCAAGGTTGATAAGTCCCTAGTACAAACCCTGGGTAAAACTCTAAGTTAGTGTTTGTAATTTCTTCTTTGCTAAATGGATGAAACTTTTGAATAAAGTTATCAGGGATGTTAAAAACTTTGTTGTGTGAACCGTTTGAAAATTCATGAATTTGTTGTTCGATGGTTGAAATTTCAAATTCGTTGTTTAAATGTAAAGCAAAATTTGAAGCATTAATTAAATCAATTAATTGACGGTTAATTTTGATTTCAGCATCAGTTGAAATTAGTTTTGGAGCACTTCCATAAAAGTGAATTTCAACTTCTTTTAAAAATAAAGGAGCATAAACTGAAATAGATTTATCATCATCACCTAAAAGAACTTTTACAAAACCAAAACCAATGTGTAATGACTTTTCACTTTTACCTAACTCTTCTTTTAAAACTTTGTCATATAGTTTTTTTCAAACTACAATTGACTTTTGATACTTTTCTTTTAGTTTACTTAAAAGTAATTTCTTTTGATTATCAAAATCTGTTTCAAATGAATAAATATTGTATGAAATATTATGTTCTGCAATTTCATTTGAATTTCTTTTAATAAATTCAAATAAGTTTTCATAATTACTAATTCTTTCAATTGCTTCAATTAAACGGTGTAATGGGTAATTGTTTAAGTCAACATTAAATTCTTCTTGTTTGTAAACTTGAGCAAAAGTTTCAGCACCTAAATATTTGTATAAGTCAAAATAATCTTCATTATCTAGTGATGTAAATGCTAAGGAACTTGTAGCAAAATTAGCACTTGTTTCCAAATTCCTTAGCATTTGATTTTGTTCATCTTTTTCTCTTTGAGATATCATGTTGTCCTTTCTATTTAGCTTCAATAAATTTAATTATTTGTTCATAAATTACTTGTGTGTATTCGCTTGTAATTAGTGAAACAGAATCTGATTTGACAAATAAACCACTTATACCTTTAAGACTTTTTAAAGTCTGTAAATCAATTTGCTTAGCTTGTTTTACAAAAATAGTAATTTTAGTTAAAGTTCTATCTGCTTTAATAATTTCAGTGTTAGAAAAGCAGTTTAAAAAATCTTGAAATTCAAATGGTAATTTATCATTTTGAAAAACAAGGTTTTTTTGTTTATTTTGAATGTTCTTTCATTTTAATCTAATCAGTCCAAACGTAATGATTGTTAAAAATCATATTTTAAATCTCTTCTTAATCATATTTAGATTATATCTAAATATGAAAGGGATTAAAATTAATATTTAAAACTGTATTTAAGTACTTGTTTTAGGGTGTTTTTGTGTAATTAATTAATGGGAAATAATGTATTAACAAATATTTTTATGCCTATGTCACTGTGATAAAAGTATTTTTGTAGCGTCAATAGGCTTATTTTTAGTTTTTATAAAAAAATGAAAAATACCACTTTTAGTGGTATTTACATTATTAGTATGATTTGAATAAGTCGCTAAATAAATTCATTAATTCTTGACATTTATTTTTAACTTTTCTGATTGTGGAATGTTTTGTAAGCAAACTTCTTTTTACAAAGTTAGAAATTTTTGTTTTACCTGATGGTTCTTTGTTTTCTTTGATGTAATAGATAAATCAATCTTTTGCTTTTCAGTTATTTTCTTCTTCAGATAAAGAAAATTTTTGAATCATTTGGTTAACTTCTTTTTCTAGTTTTTGTTCTATTCATTGAGTAAAGTGTTTATGAATGTCAAAATCATTATTGTTTTTGATTTTATTTTTGTTATCAAGTAAATATGAAATGTATTCTTTGAATAAATCTCTCTTGTTTACAAAATCAACAGATATATTTAATAGGTTTTCAATTTCTTGCTTTAAACCATCTTGCAATTTATTAATTGCTTTTTCTTCATCTGATGAGATTGTTAATTTACCATGAATTCTTTCAATAATTTCAAATAATTTTTGATTAATTAAATTAAGAATGTACTCAAGATTAATGTAATCTGTACGAATGATTTCAACAGAAAACTCTAATTCACCATATACTGAGTTATCATGTTCTACTTGGTCTTCTCTTTTGAGTCTTTCTTTTTCCTCGTTAGCTTTTCTTCTGATTTCATTTCATAAACTCTTATAATCTTGAATTTCTCTTTCGCTTAAAATTTCATCATTAGTTGATTTTAGTTCTTGAAATTCATCAAAAAACTCTAGTGTGTTAGATACTTTTTGAAATTCAGTAAATAACTTAACAAATTCAATTTCTTCAGTTTGTGATAAGAAACTTATAGGACCAGGATTTGGAAATTTTTCTTTTAATTCTTTATTTAATTGTAAGAAACCTTTTACTTCTTTATTATCATTTTCATGGTCAATGTATCCATCAATTAACTCTTTGTAACTATGTTGTAAAACAGTTGTTGAATTAGACCCATTTGCAAATAATTTTAAAGCTTCATCAACGTTGTTTTTTAAGTCTCTAAATGAAACAATATTACCATGTGCTTTATTTTTGTTGTATGGTCTATTTGTTCTTGAAAATGCTTGAATTAAACCGTGATATTTAAGATTTTTATCAATAAATAAAGTGTTTAAAGTTGGTGCATCAAAACCAGTTAAAAGCATATTTACTACGATACATAAATCAATTTCTCTGTCTCTTAGTCTTTTTGTAACATCACTGTAGTAATCATGAAATTCATCTATTCTAAAATTACTGTTGTTTAATTCATTGTAATCTTTGATGACTTGTTGTAAATATTCTTTTTCTGTATAGTATGTATTTTGATCAAACTTTTCTTGTTCAAAATCGTTTTTATCAAAATATTCCGTTTGATCTATTACTGTTTCGTCTACAAATCCATTTGGATTAAAAGTATAAACCATTGCGATTTTTAAACGCTCATTCTTAGGAAGTTTTTCTTGCTGTCTTTTAAATTCTTCGTAGTATTTTTTAGCTGATGCAATGCTAGATACAGCGAATAATGCATTAAATCCATTTTTTGAATTATTTGAAGCATTAGTTTTAATTCTAGCTGTTTTATCATTAAATTTTTCTAAAATATAAGAAGTAATAGCTTCGATTCTTTCAGGATGATCTAATAATTTGGTTTCATTAAAGTTTAAATCTGTTTTCTTTTCAGTTTCGACAAATTCAGAATGTTGAGCAAGTTTTTTAGTAGTTGATACATAATCAATATTAAATTTTAGTACTTTTTCATCTCTAATAGCGTCTGTAATTATATATTTATGCAATGCATCTTTTTGACCAAAAATTGATGCAGTTGTAGTTAATCCTGAGTTGATTACAGCATTATCATCAAAAATAGGTGTTCCTGTTAAACCGAATTGACATAAACTATTTTTTGAAAAATTTTTCAGAATATCTTGTCTGAATTTACCAAATTGAGAACGGTGACACTCATCAAAAATTAAAACAACATTTTTGCTAAAAATTGGATGATTTTTGTTGTTTTTAATAAAGTGCGATAACTTTTGAATAGTTGTTACTACAATTTTTGTATTTTTACTTGTACTTTCTATGTTTTGTGTTAACTGTTTTGTATCTTTTGAACCAGATACTGAATCTTTGCTAAATTTTTGAAATTCTCTAATTGTTTGAGTATCTAAGTCTTTTCTATCTACAACGAATAAAACTTTTTCAACTTCATTAATTTTTGAAATTAACTGCGCTGCTTTAAATGAAGTTAATGTTTTACCACTTCCAGTTGTATGTCATATATATCCACCATTTGAATTGTGATCTTTATTGATGAATTTTCTTCTAACTTCTCTTTCAATTGCTTCACATGCTGCTATTTGGTATGGTCTAAGAATTAAAAGTTTTTTATCTACATTAAATACAGTGTATTTAATGATCATATTTAATATAACTCTTGGTTGTAAAAATGTTTGTGCAAAATCATCTAAATCATTTAAATGCTGATTATTAAGTAATGCTCATACAGAAGTATCTTTAGAATAATCCAATTGTTTAATTGAATCTTCATATTTTGAGTAATTATTTGCAAAATACCTAGTAAATGTTCCATTAGAAATAACAAAAATATGGAGATATTTATATAAAGAATGAAAAGTATTTAAACTTTCTTTTTGATAACGTTTTATTTGATTAAAAGCTTCGGCTATATTTTCACCACGTTTTTTCAATTCAATTTGAATCATTGGTATACCATTGATTAAAATTGTAACATCATATCTATTATGTTTAGTAGTTTCTCTATCTTGTTCTAGTTGATTAATTACATAAACTTTATTTTTAAAAATATCAGTTTTGTCAATTAATTTAATGTTTACGCTATCGCCATTGTCAAAATTAAAATCATATATTGAATCTTTTTGAATTCTTTCAGCGCAATCTGGTTGCTCGTCTAAATCTTTTAGTAAATAATCTGCACAAAATCTTTTTCATTCTGAAGAACTAAATTTAACACCATTTAAACGTTCAATTTCAGTTTGTACTAAATGTAATAATTGATCATGGGTTTTAATATCTCTTTTATGTTCAACACCTTGATCTTTAAGTGTCTCAATTAATAATTTTTCCAGCTGTTGTTCAGTTTGATAAGTTCTGCCTTTTGGTATTTTAGAAGTAAAATGATCTAAAATAACTCATTCATTATCTTTGGTATTTAAATCTGAAAAATGATTTTGATTTGCAATATTAAATTCTTTTTGCATATTTTAATCCTTATTTTTAAAAGTTAAAAGCTTATCTCTGTAATATTCATATTGTTGTTTTCTGGATTCGATTTCTTGCGCCAGTAGACCTGTGGATTGGTCTTTCATTTCAATTAATTTATCTAATACCGATACAACGTAATTCTGAGTATCCATGTCAGGTATTAAAACATCTAATTCTAATATTGAATCCATTTGAGGGTGTTGAATACCAGCGCCTTTGTAATTGCTTTTTAAAAATTCAATATTATTTAGTAGGTAATGATAAATATATTTAGTAGTAATTTCTTGTGGATTGTTTGTTTTGCCTAAAATATTACCTGTATTAACAAAATTACCTGAATAGTACTGAATATTAGGATAACCACCACCTGGTATTGTTAAAATCTCATCATTATTAATTGCAAAAGGATAATTTTGTGAATCTATAAAATCATTGCTTGCATAGGTTTGTAAAACTTTGATATCACCAGTTTGAGAAACTCACTTCATTATTTCTTGTTTTAAAAGTTTTGAAGCTTTAAAAACCTTTGGTTGCTTGTTGCTGTTTACATTTTTAAATTTTGTTGATCATTGTGTAATTTCTCATAGTTTTTTAGTTAAAACAGAGTGATTTTTAACTGAAATATTGAATTTTTCAAGTGTTTTTTCAACAAATTCTAAGTATTGGCTATCTAGCTCTCTCTCTCTCTCTCTCTCTTGGTTTTCTGAAACTTTATTCACAACCTTGAAGTTTAACAGTTTGTCTCTGTAGTATTCATATTGTTGTTGTCTTAATTTGATTTCTTCTGGCAATAGTCCTGAAGAATCTTCAACCATTTTAGATAGTTTATCTAATATTTTGACTATTTGTTCTTGTATTTGAATAGATGGAACGTAAATTTTTAGATTTTCTAATTTAGCTCTTTCAATACTGAAAGGAACTGCTGATCTGTTTGATAAACTGTAAATATCTTCTTGAATGTTATTTAAGAAATAGTACAGATATTTAATGTTTATGTTATTTGTCTCATTAATACAAAAAACTATATCATTTGCTCAAAATTTTTCTTTTTGAAATGATACATATCCTGCTAATCCATATTGGCTGATTGTAATGGTGTTTTCATTCATATTATATAAATTAAAGTTACCCATTTTATCTTTTCCACCTGAAATTACTGGAAATGCACCATTTTCAATAAGCTGAGATTTTGTTATTCTTTCGCCTTTTTGAATACTTACTATTTCTTTTAAAGCTAATATATTCAACGTATTTGAAGCAATTAACTTGTTAGATAAACTGGTTAGTGAATCATATGATAATAATTTATTTCTATATTCCTCATACTGAACATTAGCTTCCTCAAGCGCTTCCTCAAGCGCTTCCTCAAGCGCTTCCTCAAGCGCTGTCATCTTACTTAAAATTAAAGCCACTTTTTCTTGAACATATAAAGGTGGTAAATAAACAGTTATTTTTTTCAAAGTTTCCATTGATATATTATCTATTGCACCACCGCTCGAATCTAATTTATTTGAACTTGTATAATTTTTCAAATAATAAAACAAATATCTATTGGTTACTAATCTAGAATTTTCCTTTATCTTAACTATTCTTTGATTTAATAATGAAGAAAAATCATAATTATATGAACATACTTTACCAGCAGTACTACCACTAAGAGCTATTAAAATATCATTTTTGTTTACAAAAAATTTATCCGGAAGTTTCCCTGCAAAATCAGGATTAATTATCTGTGAATCAGTTAAAGAAACATTGCCTAAACTTGTTAAGTTTTTTATTTTAATTAAATGAATACCTTTTTCATCTTCTGAATAATGACTATTAGAAAATGTGTACCCGCTTATTATTTCAGATATTTCACTAAGTTTATATTTCTTATAATTTATGCCATTTAGCAATGTACTTATTTTTTGCATTAAATTCACCATTTGTTTAGTTAACTTTCTAACTCTTCAATAATTTGATCTATTTCTGCTCTTAGTTCATTGATTTTTTTAGATGTTGCTTTGATTTTAGCGTTAAGTTCTTTGATGTCAATTACTGGTTTTGTATTTTCAATTTCAACATAGTTTGAAACTGATAAGTTGTAATTGTTTTCTTTAATTTCATCAGGAGTAACAATTTTTGATAAATATTGTTCTTCTTTTCTTGATGAAAATAAATCAATAATTTGTGCAATATTTTCATCAGTTAAAATATTGTGTTTTCCTTCTTTTTTAAATAGTTTTGAAGCATTAATAAACATAATGTTTCTATCATTTTGTTTATTTTTCTTCATTACAAGAATATAAGTTGAAATTCCGGTACCAAAGAATAAGTTTTGTGGTAGTTCAATAATAGTATCAATATAGTTATTTTCAACTAAATATTGACGAATTTTTTGTTCAGCTCCACCTCTGTGAAAGACTCCTGGAAAACATACTATAGCAGCTACACCTTTAGCAGATAGATAATGCAATGAGTGAAGCACAAAAGCTAAATCAGCTTTTGATGAAGGGGCTAAAACACCAGCATTTTGGAATCTTTCATCTTGCAGTAAAACAGGATTTTTATCTAAGTTTCATTTTAATGAATATGGAGGGTTAGATACTACAGCTTCAAACTTTTGATTTACAAAATATGGTTCTTTTAATGTATCACCTAATCTGATTTTAAACTCAGTGAAATTTAAATCATGCAAGAACATATTCATTCTAGCTAAATTGTAACTTTCGTTTTTGATTTCTTGTCCAAAGTATCCATTTTTAACAAAACCTTCACCATGAATTTTTCTAGTTTGTAGTAATAATGAACCAGTTCCACAAGTAGGATCATAAATACTATCAATTTCTGTTTTGCCATTTGTTACGATTTTTGACAGTAAAACTGACACTGTTTCAGGTGTAAAGTAAGCACCAGCTTCTCTGTTTGAATCATTTCCATAAGCTGAAATTAAGTATTCATAAACTTCACCGAAAACATCAATGCCTGAATCTTCAACTGAATCAATTGGAATATTGTTAATTTCTTTTAAGATATAAGCAAAAAACTCATTTTTTTCTGATAGGTTATTTCCTAATGCACTTTTGTTAAAATCAAAAGTATCAAATAACCCTTCAAAATCTTCTTCAGAATCTTTTCCTTTAGAACTTTCTACTATAGAAACGAAGATTCTTCTTAAGTCTTGATTAAGGTTTTCATTTGTATCAACTTTTTTTAATACATTGTTAAATAAATCTGATGGTTTAATAAAGTAACCTAAATCATCAGCTATATACTTCACAGTTTCTTTTATATCACTGTTGTTTGAAATGTTTTCATCACTAAAAGTTTCAAAATCCAACTCATAGTTGTAATTTTGTACATCTTGCTCTTGCTCATTTATATAATTTGTAATTTTAGTTGATAAAAAACGGTAAAACAAAGCACCAAAAACATATGGGGCAAATTCATATGAATTTAATTTTCCTCTGTTTTTGTTAGCAATTGCCATTACTGCTTTTCTTAACTCGGTTTTATGTGTATTGTTTAAATTTGGTTTATCCATAAAGCATCCTTTTAAACTTCTTTTGTCAGTACAAAAATTACTCTTAAAGCAAACAATATCTAAGAGTATTAATTTAATTATATATCTTTTATTTATTAAAATAAGATATTTAAACTTTGTTGTATAATTATGCGCATTTATCCAGAATCAAAAACACACCATTATCGGTGTGTTTTATTTAAATTATTTTTTCTTAGCTTTGTATAAGATTAAACCGAATCCTAGAGTTAGTAACACTCCTGCTGAAACTATTAAAGCAATTCATCAGTTATTGCTTCTAGCTCCATATTTGTCATTGATTTCTTTTGTAATACTTTCAATTGCAGCAACTTGTTTAGAATTTACTTCTTGTGGAGAAGTTAATTCTTGTGTAACTTTGTCTAGATATTGTTTTTGAACAGCAGCTGGAACATTGTTTTTAGCAATTGCTTCATCTAATTTTTGTAGTTCTAAAATTAGATTTGTTAAGTGTCTAATTTTAGCCACTTTTTCATTTGCATCTGCTGTTGTTGCTGATTGGTTTTCAATAGCAGCAATTTGAGATTTTAGATTATCAATATCTTTTTTAAGTGCTACTAATGGTTGATTGTATTTAGCTACTTTAGCAGCTGATACAGCTTTTTCTAATTCAACAACTTTTGTTTGTAAGTCAGCAAAAGTTGTTGCTGATTTTAATTCTGCTTTTTGAGCATCAGTTAAATCTTTTGCTAAAGTTTCTACGTTTTTAGCAAACATTTCTAGAGCTGATAATTCTTCTAAATCAGCAGCTTGTGCCATTTGAGCTTTAATTAGATCTTTAGTTGCTTTATCAACTCCACCTAAAGCATCTACAATAGCATTTTTAGAATTTAATACTGATTGTCCTGATAGAGCAGCTTTAGCATCTTTGTAAGCTTGTAAAGCAGTTGCTAAAGTATCAGCGTTTTGTGCTTCAGATGCTTGTTTTAATGCTTCTTTAGCAGCGTCAAATGCTTGTTTTTGTTCTTCAGTAGCAAATTTGTATGCTGGAGTTGATGCAAAATCAGCATCAGCTTCTAATAAGTCTTTAGCTTCTTTTTGATCAGCTAAAACTTTTGCATATTTATCAAATGCTTCTTTTCTAGCTTCTTCAGTTGTAGCATTGTTTAATAATTCAGCTAATTTTGTTTGATTATCTTCATTTAATTCATTAAAATCAACTTCTTTGCTTTGTAGATATTCTGCACCTTTGTATCCATTTTCACCTGTTAATTTAGCAACTAATGAATTAGGTAATAATGAATATGGTTTGTAATCATCTGATTTAGCAGCTGTTAAAGCTTCTTGAACTTTAGCTGAATCTTCAGCAGCTTCAACATCAGCAATAGCTTTTAATTTAGCAACTTCAGATAGTGAATCTAAACCTTTGATTTCAGCAATAGCAGCATCTTTTTCTTTGGCTAATGCAATTTTTGCATCTGTATCAGAATCTGCATAATTTTCAGTTGATAAACTAGCAATGATTGCTTGTTTTTGAGCTTCTGATAGATTTGCTAAATCATTAATTTCTTTAGCTTTATCTTGTAGTTTTGTAGCTTTGTCAACTACTGGTGTTAAAGCCTCTTGATTTTCAGCGGCTAAAATTTGATCAGCAAGTGCTTTCTTTTGTTCTTCTGTTAAAGCTGATTCATTTAATTTTGTTAATGCTTCATCTTTTTCTTAGCTAATTCAACAGCTGTATTGTTGTTTTCTTCATTAGCTCTATTTTCAAATAATGAATTGATTAATTTATCTTTTTCTTCTTGAGGTAATGAGTTTAATGCTTTAACTTCACCAATTTTTTCATTAACTTTTGTTAATGCATCCATTTTAGCTTGATTATCTTCTGTTGTAGATAATTCAGCAATAGCAGTTTGTTTTTGTTCTTCTGATAAGTTGTCTAAAGCTTTAATTGCTTTAATGTCATCATTTAGTTTTGTAGCATCTTGAATAGTTTTTGTATTAGCATCAGCATCTGTTGAATCTAATAAAGTTTTTAGAATTTCATCTTTTTTATCTTGTGGTAAATCTGTTAATGCATCAATGTTTTCTTTATTTGTTTTAAATTTTTCAGCATTAGCAAACGCATTTAAAGCAGCTTGTGTATCAGTTGCAGCTTCTACAGCTTCTTTTAATTTATTTGCTTGTTCTTCTGTTAGACCCATTGCATCAATTTCAGCTTTTTTAGCAGCTTTAACTTCTGCTAAAACAACTGCTGGTTGGATGTTGTCTAAAGCTGTTTTTAATTGTTCTGTAGCAGCCTTTAATTCTTCTAATGAAGGTTTTTGAGCGTTTGCTTCTTCTGATCCAGCAGCTGTTGATTTTTCTTCTGCATTAGCTAAAGCGTCGTCAAATTGTTGTTTTTTAGATGCATTGTTATAGTCAGTTGCGTTTGAAGCTTTGTAATCGTTGGCTTGTTTTTTAACTTCATTTAATTTATTTAAAGCATCTTGGTAGTTTGCTTCTGTTTCTAATGCAATTACAGAGGCAACTGTTTTTGCATCATTGATTTTTTGCTTAAATTCATTAACTTGTTCTTCTGTTAAATTTGGATAATTTTCAGCTTTGTTATCGAATTTAGCTAAAACTGTATTTTTAGCTTCTTGCAAGATTTTTTCTTCAGCAGTAATTGCTTCATCAAGTTTTGGGCCTCATGTTGAAAATTTACCTTTATCAAAAACTTCGAAAAATAAGTTATTTCCTTGACCTGATTCATTACCTGCAGCTTTTGTGTTTCATAAGTGGTTAGGGAAGTTCATATTTACTGCTGTTTTTCCATAACTCATATATCTTAATATATCAGCAGCAACAGTGTCTACTTTTGCTTTATTAGCTTCATCAAGGTTTTTGTACTTGTTTGATTCTCTGTAATTTAAAACTAAATCAAAAACCGAATCATTTTCTTGTAGGTTTTCTGGTTTAACAGTAAAGTTATCAACAAATTTCTTAAGTATATCTTTGTAGGTTTCGATACCTGTTTTAATATTTTCAAATCTATTTGTTGCACCAAAATTAGTTTCATTATAGAAGAAATATGGAGAAGATAATGACCCTAAGAAAGTCATAACTCATTGACCTGCTCCTCTAATATGTGCGCCATATTCTAGTCCTGCTTGTTTAGAAGTTGTTAGTAAATCTCAGTTAAAAGCTTTAATTTTGTCAACTTCTGTTTTTGCACTACCTAAAAGTTCATTTGGTTTGTTTGGTTTATTATGAACGTGTGCTTGTTGTAATTTTTCATTGAACTTTGTTATATATTCGTCCATTTTCGTTTTTAAAATATCTTCGCTTACAGCTTCTGTGGCATTAGCATAAAAATATTTAGTAAACATTTCTTTTGAAACCGGTGCTAAATCATCTCAGAATCTATCACCTCTTGTAGTGTTGTTGTTATCAGTATCAAAATAGAAAGTTACATTTGATAAATTACCAATGTCTCTTCCTCCGTTAGTTGCTGTTAATCCTGTAATGTTTTTTCAATTAGGATCACCAAATGAGTTTGATAGTAAAATATCATATCATTTAACCATCATTTGGAACATTGTGTCCATTTCTTCTTTGATAGGTTTCAATGCTTCTTCAGTATCAGCGGCTGCATTTATTTTAGTTGTTAGGCTTGCGACTTGGTCATTTCTTAGACCACCTAGAACATCATATGAATAATTGAACTTTTTAGTTTCTAAGTATTGCTTTAATGAATCCTTAGTTAAAGTTTCTGAATTACTTTGTGCTTCAGTTTCAGCAGAAATTGCAAACATTGCGACAGTTGGTGCAATTGCTGATAAACCACTAAGTAAAAGTAATTTATTCCTTTTCATAATTAAATTTTCCTTAAATATGTATATTAAAAATCTTTACTCCGGCAAGAGCAAAGATTCACTCTAATTTATAATCGTAAACCCCATTTGAAAAGGGTTAAATCTATTATAACAGCATTTTTTAATTAATTTAGTGGTGTAAATTTTTATATTTTCAGTCTTTTAATCCTTAAATTCAGGTGTAAAAATTTTAAACCTTAATGAATATGAAAATTATTTCATATTAGTTTCATTTTAATCCTCTTTTAATGCTAGTATGAAAAAATAACCAGCTAAAGCTGGTTATTTATATTATTTTAGTTTTTTAAAGATAAATACTATTGCACCAACAATAAATGTAAACAATGAAGTAAGCAGTAAAGCTAATCATAGATATACTTTTACTTTTTCTGTGTTTTCTTTTAGCATTTGTGCTTTTGCTTCTCTATCTTTTTGTCAGTTAACTTCTTTAGTTAAATCTTCAATTACTTTGTTTTGAATTTCAGGAGTTGTTGATGCTTTAATATCATCAATCAATTGACTTAATTGTGTTTCATCTAATTCTTTTAGGTTTAATTTACTTGGTTGTAGTTTGTTTAAATAATCAGCAATTGCTACATCAGTATCTGAACCTGAAAGTTTGTCTAAAATTGTATTTGGCACGTTTGGATAAGTTTTTTCAACTAAATCTGTTTTTAGACCTGAATTATCAACAAAATCATTAATGTCATTGTCTGATTTTTTGGTTACAATGTCATCTAATAATTGATCTTTGATTTCTCTTGGTAGAGGTTTAGACTCAATTAAATCATTTTGATTTACATAATTTTCTAGAAGTTTTAATAATTCTTTGTTTGCATCAATGTCTGAAGAAATTCTGTCATATAACTCTTGTTTAATTCTATCTGGTAAATTAGATTCCTTAATAGCGTTTTCAGTTTCTAAAACACTGCTTAATTGTTGTTGAACTGAATTTAGATCATTAGAACTATTAGCTGATGAAGCTAAATCTCTTAGCTCCTTAATTAATTCTGGCTTAATGTTTTTGCCAACTAATGAATTATCAATTTGTTGAATTAAATCATGTTTAGCTTTTGCCAATTCCATGATTGTATCTTGATTGTTTAAATCACTATAGCTATCTAATAGTTGATTTTCAGTATTGTTTTTATCAACTGTATTTAACTGTGTGTTGGTTAAATCATTTAGGTTGTCAATTGTTTTGTTTAATTTTTCAACTTGATTTACTAAGTCTTGTAATTTAGGCGCATTTTCAGGAGAAATTTTTGCCAATAATGCTTGTTTGGCATTATCTGATAAATTAGTTTGATCATTAATTTGTTTAGTTAATTTATCTCTAACAAATTTAATAACTGCATCAGATTGTAATTTAGCAAATTGTTCTTTTAATTTATTAATGTGATCTGTGTAAACAGATTTTTCTTTAGTTGGATTAGCATCTAATTCAGCTTGTGCTAATGGCATTAATCTAGTTAATTCTTGTTTAGCTGCTGGGTCAGCATTTTCATAATCTAATGGGTTGTCTTGAATAAACTGATTAATTTCATCCATTAAATTCTGTAGTTTAACTTTTTCATTTTCAGCTTCAAGCAATTTAGCAAATTCTTGAACTTGAGTTAAGTTTTCAGAAGCTAATAATTTAGCTTTTAATTCTGCTTTTTTGTCATCAGAAACAATTGATTCAGTTAATTTATCTAACTGTTGATCAATTGCTTGAACTAGTTGTTCAATACCAGCGTTGTTAATTAAGTTAGTTGATACTCTGTCAAAGAAGTATTGCTTTTTGTCATCTGGTAATTTTGAATCATTGATGATATTTGAAGTTTGATTAATTGCTAGTGCATCTGATTGAATTTTTTCAATTTCTGGATTAACTGATGTTGCAGTTAAAGTTGATGCTTTTAGTTGGTTTTTAACATTTTCTGGAATGTTTGTGTAAGAGTTTATTAAGTCTATTGTTGCATTTTTGTTATTAGCTAAAGTTACAATTGACTGTTGATTATTTGGATCTTCAAAGGCATCAAGCAATGCTTTTTCAATATTCTTTTCAACTTCGTCATTAATGTTAGGCAAGTCGTTAACAAACTTAATTTTTTCACCAATTGTTCTAATTTTAGCTTGTTGTTCAATTAAATCTTCTAAACTTGGAGCATTCGGTTCTGAAACTTTGTCTTTCAGAGCATTTTTAACATCATCTTTAAAGTTAGAATTTTCTAAGTCATTTTGGTATGAATTTCTTACATATTCAGTAACTTTACTACGTTCTACACCTGCAAAAGCTTCTGTTAGTGCATCTTTTGCATCTTTTAGTTGCTGAGTTGTTAAAGTTGATGTTGCATTAACCGCATCTTTAGCTGCTTGAAGTACTTGTGCTAGTTTTTCTTTTGCTTTTGGATCAGCTGCGTCATAAACTAGTTTTTCAGCTTCTGGATAAGCTTCAACTAAGTCAATTAGCTCTTGTAATAATACTTTTTCATTTTCAGCTTTTAATCTATCTGCAAATTCATCAACTTTTTGTTTAGTATCAAGTGATAATAGTTCGTCTTTTAATGCTTCTTTTTGTTGATCAGAAACTAATGAAGTGTTAATGTTTTGATATTGTTCTTCAACAGCATCTACAAGTTCTTTAAGTGTGTTATTAGGTTCATTGTTACCTTGAACTTTATCCAAGAAAGCTTGACGCTTATCGGCTGGAATGGTGGTACTATTAATCGAATTTGCTGTATCTTTAGCATTTTCTAGATTTGGTTTAACATTGTTATTTAAATCATCAATCGATGACGCTTGTTGAACTTGTTGTAATAATTGATCTTTAGCACTTTGTGGTAATAATGTTTGAGAGTTAATTTGTTGATTTAAATCGTTTTTAGCACGTGCTAGAGCTAAGATTTGAGCTTGTTTATCTAAATCATCATAGTTTGCTATTAAATCAGACTTAAATGCTTCTTTTTGAGCATCTGTTAAATGATTTAAAACATCAATTTGATTAATATTATCAACTGTTGAATTTAATTGGCTTATATCGTTGACTAGATTATCTAAATTGTCTTCTGTTGGTTGATCAATATTGCTTGCAAGTTGTTGTTTTTGAGCTTCTGTTAAGTTTGTTAAATCATTAATTTGGTTATTTAACTTATCGTTTAAATATTGAGCTGTAGCTTGCGGTTGAACTTGAGCAAATGCATTATTTAAATCATCTTTTAAAGTATTTAAATAATCAGCATTTGGTAATGGATCTTTTTCAATTTCACCATTAGCAATAGCTAAAGAAGCTTTTAGATTATTAATAGCTTCAGGGTTAGCATATTGATATGCATTAGGGTTTTGTACTTGATAATTTTCAATTTGTTTAATTAAATCTTGAATTTCTTGTTTTTGTAATTCTGAAGCTAATTTATCTTTAACTGCTTGAATATCATCTGAATTATTTGCATCAAATAATTCAGATGACAACTTATCTTTCACTTCTTGACTCAAGCTTGTTTGATTAATTTGATCAATTAATGGGTTAATTTGGTTAATTAAGTCACTTAATGTTTCGTTTTGATCTTTATCGTTTGAAATTTTGTCATAGAAACGTTGTTTTTTATCAAATGGAATATTTGAATCTTTAATTAATGAACCAGCATTGTTTGCTGAAAGTGCTTTGTCAAGAATATCGTGGATTTGTTCTTGGTTATTAGCATTTTCAATATCATTAACAAAGTTTTGTAAAACATTTGCCGGAACATTATTAGCATCATACGACTTAACAGTAGCAACTGCTTGGTCTTTTGCATTAGCTAATTCAATAACTGCCATTGGATCAGCATTATTTAAATGTGCATTAATTAAATCATTTGTAGCGTTTGCTTTAGCTGTGTTAGATAAATTGTTTAGTCCATGAATTCGGCTATTTTCTTGATTAATTTGATCATTAATTTGGCTTTTAGCTAATATATCTTCTAATGTTGGGGAGTTGTTTTGATTTAACTGATCTTTTAATGTTTTTTTATTGTTATCACTTAAGTTGTTAAAACTATCTACTTGATTTTGTTTTTGATTTCTAACATGTTCAGTTACAACATCTCTTTGAACTTGTTTAAAGGCTTCTTTTAGATTGTTTATTTGTTCTAAAATTGCATCTTTTGAAGGTAGATTGTTTTCAGGAGTTGTATTCAGTGCTTGTGTAATTGCGTTGTTTAAGTCAGTTTTAGCTTGATTTGATGCATTATCATAAACTAATGCTTGATCAGTTTTATAAGCTTCAATTTCTTGAATTAATTTATCTAAATCTTTCTTAGCATTATCTGAATCTAATTTAGCTTTAAAAGCTTCAACAGCATCAGGTGTATTTAACCCTTCAATTTGATTTTGATAATCATCCTTGTTTAAGTTTGGTCAGTTTGAATCTGCTAATTGTTTTAACAACTCGTTTTGAGCTTTTGCTGTTTCAACTAAATTGTTTTGATTATCTGGATTATTGTAATTATCTAACAGTGCTTGTTTTGCTTTATTTTTAGCTTCTTGTGATAATTGGTCTAGTGCATCAATTCGATCTGCTTTAGTTTTTAACTGTTGCATTTTTTCAAATTCAGTATTTACTTTATCAACACTATCAAGCGCAGGGTCTTGAATTTTACCAATCAATTCATTGATTTGTTGTTCAGTTAAAGTAGGAGCATAAGTTTGAAGTTCAGCTACTTTACGTTCTTTTAACTCACGTAAAACTTTTTCAGCTGAAACATTTGAAAGCGCTGTATTTAAGGCTGTTATTCTGTTTTGTAATTCATCTTTCCCAACTGAAGCTCCTTGATTAATTGCTTCTTGCGCTTTGTTTAAAGCATCTTCTAAAGCATCTCTATCAGCTTGTTGAGCATTTGCTATGACATTTGGATTGTCGTTTTTGTATTTGTCAACTTCTGCTTTTTTAGCAATTAATTCATTTAATTTATTTGTGTCAGCTAAAGTTGTTTCTAATTCATTTGCTTTATTTAAAGTATCTAAACTTTGAATTTGTGCTTTATATTGATCTTTTTGTAAAAATGGATATAAATTATCGTCAAAGCTTTGTAACAGTTGATTTTGTTTCTTAGCAAGTTCTAGTTGATTATCAATTGCTGTTGAATCATTAATATTTTCAATGAACTTATTGATTGAACTATTCTGAGTATCACTGTCAATTTGTGATAAGCTTCTAACTTCATTTGCTTTTTCTTTTAAGGCTTTGATACTATTGAATACGTTTTGTAAATCCGCAACTTTTGTAATATTAGCATCATCAATTAATGCATTTAATTTGGCAATTTGATTGTCATCAAATTCTGGTTTAAATGTTGCGATTTCTTGTTTATATTTATCACGTAAATGACTTAATACTGCTGGTTCTTGAACGTTTGGTAATTTTTGTGCTAATTTTGCTTTTAAATCACTATATCTATCAGAATCAGCTAAATCTGTTGCTGCTAAAGCATCTTTTGCTTCTTTTAATGCATTGTCAAATTCTGTTTTCAAATCAGGATTTGCTAATGAATAAACCAAGTTGTTGTCAGCAATTTCTTTCTCAACTTGTTTTACATACTTATCTAATTCAGATTGTTTGTTTAACTTGTCTAATTTAGCTTTTTCAGCTACTAATTCATCATTTGAAGGAAGTTGTTCAATTTCATTTTTGAAATTATCTTTTTCTAAATTAGGATAATTTGTTTCAAAATCTCTTAGTAAAGCATGTTTATCTTTGGCTAATTGAACTTCTTTGTCAATGACATCATTGTTATCAGAATTTGCTACTAATTTATCAATTGCTGCTTGAATAGTGTTTTCTGATAATTGGTCGTTTAATGCTTTTAATTCTTCTGCTTTTTCTTTAACTTTTAGCGCTTTATTATAAGCATCAATAATGTTATCAACTGAATCAAGAGCAGGATCATTTATTTTTGCCACTAAATCTCTAATATTATTTGGGGCTAAAACATCGTCGAATAATTCAACTTGTTTAGTTAATTTATCACGTAGTTTTGCTAAATAATTGTCTTTTGAAACTGCATCTAAAGCATTTTGAAGTGAATTAATTTGATTTTCAAATTCATTTGCACCAGCTGTGTGAGTTTGTGCAATAGCGTTTTTAGCATTATTAATTGCTTGTTGTAAATTGTTTTTACCTTCTAAGTCTGCTTTATCTAAGTCTGATGAATGATTATTTAAATAATTTTGTGCTTTGTCAACTAATTTTTGTAATTCATTTAATTTGTTTTGATTTACTAATTCAGTTACAAAGTCATCTAAATCATTTTGATTTTCAACAGTTTCTAGTCTTGATTGATAATCTGCCACATCTAAGTTAGGGTATTTAGTTTTTTGTTTTAAATCTTTTAAAACATTGTTTTTAGCATTTGCTAAATCTAAATCTTGTTGTTGAGCATTTTGATCACCAAGGTGAGTAATTAATTTATCAATTGTTTTGTTTTTAGCATCATCTGATAAATCGCTTAGATTTCTAGCTGTATTTGCATTGTCTTTTATTGCTTTGATTTGTTCAAATAAGTCTTTAACACCTGCAACTGTATTTACTGAATTATCATTAATTTTAGCTTTTAAAGTATTAATTTGATCAGCTGTAAAAGGTGGGTTAAATGTATCAATTTCTTTACTAAATTTATCTTTTAAGTATTCTAGAACTTTAGCTTTACTTAATTGTTCTAAGGCTTGGTTTAGTTCATTTTCAAGTCTTTCATATTCAGCTTTATCTTTTAAATCACTTGCATTTAAAGCGTCTTTAACTGCTTGTAATTTAGCATCAAAATCCGCTCTTTTAGCTGGATCTGCTGAATTGTAAAGCTCTTGATTGTTAACCACAAATTCTTCAGCTTTATCTTTTGCTTTAGTTAATTTAGCTTTAGCATTTTCTTTTTCAAGATTTGTTTTAACTACTTCAAGTGCTGAATTATCAACTGCGTTTTCTATTTCAGATCTTTTTGCATCTTTATTTAAGTCTGGATAGGTTGTGTTAAAGTCTGTTAAAACTTGATTTTTAGCTGATGCTAATGTTGCAATTTCATTTAATTTGTCATCACTTGCATAATTGTCAACTAAAGCATCCTTAGCAGCTAGAATAGCTGTTTGAGACAATTCATTTAAATTATTTAACTCAGCAGCTTTTTCTTTGACTTTTTTAGCTTTTTCAAATTCTGCTTTTACAGCATCATAATCACTTGGAGTATTGATTTTAGCCTGCAGTGCACTGATGTTTTTAGAACTTAATTCATTAGTGTAAGTTGCAACTTCGTTGTTTAATTTTTCTTTTAATTTTGCTACCAAATGAGCATCATTTAACTCATTAATTTTGTTATCTAATGAAGTAATAAAGTTATTAAATGAATCTGCTCCTGCTGCTTGACCTTTGGCAACTTCTGCTTTTGCTTGATCGATTAAAGTTTGCAATGCATTTTTACCATCAGTGTCAACTTCATTAAATTTATCTAATCTATCAGCTAAATGTTTTTCAGCTTGCTTGATTTTTTCTTCTAAATCTTTTAATTTGTTTTGATTAGCCAATTCAACTTCTAAAGTTTCTAATTCAGAAACTGAAGTTGCATTATTGATTCTGTCTTCATAAGCTGATTTTTCTAAATTAGGATATTTAACTTTAGCTTGTAAATCGCCTAATACTTGGTCTTTTTTCTTGGCTAAGGCTAAATCTGTAATTTCAGCTACTGAATTATCATAAGCATCTACTAATTTTTGAATTTCTTTAACTTTTTGATCTTCAGATAAATTCGTTAAAGCTTTGATTTCTTTTGCTTTATTAACTAATTCATCAATTTTAGTTTTTGTTGCTTTAACGTCTGCCGTAGTTGCGTTTGTATCAGTTAATTTTTGTTTTAATGCATCAATTTGAGTTTGATTTAAAGTTGCATTTTGCCCATCTAATTCAGTTTTGTAGTTATCTTTTAATTGGTTTGCAACTACTGGATCTGAAACATTTGGTAAAGAAGTTTCTAGAGCTGATTTTAAACTGTTAAATTCATCAACTGATTTTAAATCCGCAGCGTCAACAGCAGCTTGAGCATTAGCAATTGCTTCATCAAAGACTCTTTTTTGTTCTTCAGTTGCTTCATTATAAACATCCATATTTTGTTGTTTATAATTTTTAGCTTCATTTAACTTGTCTAATAATGCTTTTTTAGCAACTTCTTTAGCTAGTTTTTGTCTAAATGCATCAAACCCTGAATTATTTGTCATATTTGATAATTCAGTATTTAAAGCATTTCTTTGTTCGGGTGTTAAATCAGCTGAATTTAATTCCTGTCATAAACTATCAACTTGAGGCATAAATGCTGTTATGGCATCATTATTAGTGTTATCTTTGTTAATTCTATTTTTGTAAGTATCAACAAATTCGGCAGGAACATTTGTAGCTGCTTGAATAGCGTTTCCAGCTGCTTTCATTTTGTCTAAAACTAATTTATGTGTTTCAAAATCAGCAGTTCTGTCAGTTCTTAAAATGTCAGTAACAACACTATTAATTTGAGTTTCTGGAACGTTCGTAACTGCTTTTCCTTCAACAGCTGCATCATTTTGCCTAACTGCTAAGTTATAAGCATTGGTTCTAGCTCTGTCATCTCTTAATTTTGTTACTAAAAATGCATTAGTTGTATCTTTAGCAGTTTGATCAAAGCCTGGGAAATTATCTACTTGATCTATTTTTGTTTTTAAATCTTTAAATGATTCAACATATGCTTTATAGTCGTTTCAGTTTCCAATCGAATCATTTCTCAATCTATTTCTTAAATCATTTTTTGCAGCATCTGTTAAAGCTAAATTATCAACATCAGGTAGTAAAAATTGACGTTGATATGCAATCGTTGCAGGTTCTTTAACTTTGTTGAACTCAACTTCAAGTCTGTTAATCATTTGTGTATAGTCATATACACGTTTTATCGGCATTTCATTAAATAAATTATTAGCTTCTGGTAAGATTGCATCTAGCGCTGCTTTTCCGGCAGGATCTGCGTTTTGATAAACTTCAGTTTGTTTAAAGTTAGTAGCTTCATCAATTCTTATTTTTAACTTTTGTCTTTCATTTAAATTACGTAATCTGGCTTCATAAGCTCTAACATCAGTTAATAAAGGCAAGTCTCTAATAGCATTACCTTCTTCTGTTTTTAAATGACCGATATATTGATAGTCTCTACCGATTTTTTTGATTAAATTTTCTTTTTCGTTATTGGTATCTGTGTTCGTTTCTCAAGCTGCATTAATTTGTTGGCGGTTTTCACCTGCAACTGAGGCTCATCCGTATGGATCTCTTAATTCCCCAATATAGTTTAATCCAATATTAGCTGCTTGCCCTGTTCTGTATAGGTCAAACCTTGAATCGCCATAATTCATTGATAATGGGTTATTCATTATAAGAGTTAATTGGTTAAATTTATATGCAGCATTGTTAATTCTGCTTTGTTTACCTAATGTGACTGCGTTTTTGTATAAATTGCTTTCTCTATAAGCATTATTAGCAAATTCACCAAAGTTATTAATAAAAGCCGGTCTTGCTTGAGATTTTCAGAAATTAACCCCTCTTTTTAGAGCGTCTATAACACCAATATTAATTCTATTAGCATCATTTATATCACCTCAGTCATGACGAGTACCTAAATAAGTTAAAAGGAATCTTCCGATACCACCAGTTTTAGAATAAACTTCATCATTGTCAGTTTCACTGCTTGACATATCTCAGTTATGCTGTCTAATGACATTAATTCTATCTAAAACTTTTTGGCGATCATTGTCACCTTCAAAAATCTTTGAATCAAATTCTGTTCTATAAGCTAAAATAGCTTGTTTGAAAGTTTCTTCATCGTTAGCTCTTTCGTTGTCTTCGCCTGTTCCACCATCTGATTTAGATCTAAAGTGTTTTTTAACAAAGTTTTCAGCTACTGTTTTAGCTTTACCAAATTTGGGTGAATAATACATGATGTTATTACCAATTAAACTTCCAGTTGCTGCTAGTTGTATTCCGTTAACTGTTTCAGCTTGAAAACCTCTAAATTCTTGGGTTCACATTGGATCACCAAGCGAGTTGTTTAGGAAAGTGTTATATCACTTAACCATAAATTTGTATTTGGCATCAATTTCTTGTTTAATTGAAGCTAAGGTTCTTTTTAATTCATCACCTGATTTATTGGTTGAATCATTATCAATTTTTTGAATAAAAACGTCAATTTGGTCTTGACGCAATCCACCTAACTCAGTTCTACGCTGATAAGTAAACTTTTTCTCTTGAAGATAAGTTTTTAACGCTTGAACTGAAGAAATGTTTGGATCATTAAGATCTACAGCATTACTTTCATTAGCACTTAACACAGCTAGCGGCAACATAGCTGGAGAAGTTACTAAAGCAAGTTTTGCTACTTTCTTTAGTTTTTTTCTACTCATTTCTAATCTCCTAGTCTTTATTATCTAAAGATAATAAAAACCGTATTCTTTTATAATATAGCAAAACCTGTTCTTTTTTTTTTTTTTTTGCAAAAAGTTCAGTTTTTCATGATTTTTTTGTCAAAAAATTAATTTTTTGTTTGTTTTTCAAAATTTAATAATAAAATTTATGATTTTTAATCAAGAAACAAAAAACCACATTACCTTGTAATGTGGTCATAAATGACAATTATTTAGCTTTTTTGAATTTTAAAACTAAAAGTGCTAATCCAGCAAATAATAAAATTGAAGCGATCACTGATAAGCTTACTCATCATGCGTTAAACGATGATTTTGTTGGTGTTTCATCATTTTCTATTGTTATATTTAATAATTCTTGTTTTTGTTGATCTGTTAAAGAATCAGGGTTAGAAACTGCTGAATTAATGATGTTTAAGTAATATTGCTCTTTTTGTTGTGGCAGTTGCTTTTCTGAAAAAGTTGAATCAACTTTTTGTAGTAAAAGAATTAGTTCAGCTATTTTTCTAATTCTTAACATTTTGTCAGTTGTTTGCGCTACATTTGTTGATTCGTTTGAAATATTATTTAAATCTTTTTGTAGTTGACTAATTTGATTTTTAAGAGATTTGATAATACCTTGATATTGTTGAATTTTATTAAGCGCAACTTCTTTTTCAGACTTGATTGAGTTTGTTTGTAGTTGGTTAAAGTTTTCAGAATTATTAATTACTTCTAATTGATTTGGTGTTAATAATGAAACTAAAATGCTTAAATTATTTGCAAAAGGTAAAATTACAATTAATTGTTCTAGATTTTCAGAATTATCCATTTGTTTTTTAATTAAAGTTTTTAGTTTGTTTGATAGGTGATCTAGTTCATTAACTGCTTGTTTTTTAGCGTCTAAAACAACTTGTCCTGATAATGATGCTTTAGCTGCTAAATAAGCTTCATATATTGTGTTTAAATTTGATGTATCTTCTGAACTTAAATTGCTTTTTAATTCTTTTAATGCTTGCTCGTAGGCTTTTTGTTGCTGTGGAGTGGCTAGTTTATAAGCAATTGTTTCTTGTATATTTTCACTTAAAGCTAAATTAGAATTGATTTCTTTTTTGAATTTATTTAAGTTATTTAAGGCAACAATATTGCTTTCAAAATCACCTAGTTTTGAAACCAATTTAACTTCATTTAATTTTGCTTTAAGCTCTGATATTTCTTGTTGTGATAAATCAGGATAATTAGTTGAAGCATCATCTAATTTAGCTAAAACTTTATCTCTAGCAGTTTTGAAAATTTCAGCTTCTTTTGTTATTAATTCTTGTGTTTTAGTAACAAGTGGTTCAAAGTGTCTAATTGCTAGAATTTCGTTTAAAATATTATTTCCTTGCCCAGATGAATTACCACCTGCTTGTGTATTTCATAAGTGGTTAGGAAAGTTCATATTAATTGCTGTTTTTCCTCAAGATAAGTAGTTTTTAAAATTGTCAGCCAGAGCATCTACTTTCTTTTGGTTTTCAGCATCTAGGTTTTTATATTTGTCAGATTCTTGATAGTTTCAAACTAATTCAACTACTGAGCTATTAGTATCAAAATCAGTTGGTTTATTAGTAAAATTATCAACAAAGTCTCTTAGGGCATCTTTGTATTTGTTAACTCCGTTTTTTAGGTCATTCATTCTAGCTTCGCCACCAAAGTTTGAACCATTGTAGAAGTAATATGGTGAACCTAATGTTCCTAAATAAGTTAAAATTCACTGTCCTAGACCTGTAATATGAGTATTGTATTTTTGATCTAATTCTTTTGAAGTTGTTGTTAAATCTCAGTTAAAACCTCAAACTCTTGAAGCTTCGCTATATCCAGTTCCAACCAGTTCTTTCGGAGCTCAAGATTTATTGTGAACATGAGCTTCTTTTAAATGATTATCAAAATCTGCTTTGTATTCATCAAATTTTGCTTTAAAAATTTCTTCTGATACTTCAGCAGTTGCTTCAGGATAAAAATAAGTGCTGAATAAATTCGATACAACTGGTCTTAAATCATCTCAGAAGTGGTCGCCTTTAGTTTTGTCTTCAATTTGTGAACCGAAATAAAAAGTGACATTATTTAGATTTGAAATATTCTTTTCACCAAAAGTTGCTTTTAATCCTTCGATGCTATTCCAGTTAGGATCTCCTAGTGAATTAGATAAGAAAATATTGTATCACTTTGTCATTAACTGATATAGATTGTCAATTTCTTCTTTGATTTGACTTAAACTTTCTTGCGAAGCCGCTTGATCAATTTTAGCACTAAGTGCTGAAATTTGATCATTTCTAAGTCCACCTAATACGTCATAACTGTATTTAAAGTTCTTGCTTTGTAAGTGCTGTTTTAAACCTTCTTTAGTTAAACTAGAACTTGCACTAGTCTGAGCTGAAGTTTCAGCAGACATGACAAAACTTGTTGTTAGCGGCAATAACAACATCCCACTACCCATAATGAATAGTTTTGCTTTTTTCATTAATTCTCCTCATATAATCGCAAAAAATCAGTATAAATATAATTTATACTGATTGTAATAATTATAATCAAATCGAATTAATTATTTAATTTATGAAACAACTAAAAGTTTAATTTTCACATTAAAAAACACCATATAATGGTGTTTTTATATTATTCTTGGTCTAAATCTTCAAGTTCAATAACTTCATCATCTTCAGAGTTTGAAGTCTGTTTTGAAATTTCAATACTCCTTGTATAACGACATTTGGGGAAATTTAAACAAGCTACAAACTTTTGACCTTTTTTGTTATATCTTTCAACTAAAGTTCCTTGATCATCTGGACAAGGTTCATCTAATTCAATTAGTTTGAAAGTATATGGTTCAATTTTTTGGTCTGCATTTGCGTATTCTTCTTGAAATTTAGTTCAAAACTCTTCCATAACTGCATTTTTTTGTAATGTGGCTTCTGAAATTTGATCTAATTCTAATTCGACTGAAGCTGTATAAGCTTCATTAATAATTTTTGGAAATGCTGCAATTAAATTTTTAAGTACTATTTCACCTAACTCAGTTGGGTGTAGTGAACCATTTTTCTTTTGTGCATAATTTCTAGCCTTTAACACAGCTACAGTAGCTGCAAAAGTTGAAGGACGACCAACTTTAATATTGTCAAGAGCTTCAATTAATGATCCATCATTGTATCTAGGTAATGGTTTAGTTTCATGGTCTTCAAAGTTAAATTCAGACACTGAAACAGTTTGATTAACTTCGTAGTTAGGATCAGAAACTTCCTCGCTTTTTCCTACAACTACATAATATCCATCAAAAATAACTTTTGAAAAACTGTTTTTGAAAACATAATCACCATTTGAATAAGTATACGAAACTACTTGTCTGATTGGTTGTTTCATTAATGCTTGTAAACTTGTTTCATAAACAAGTTTATAAATTGCATACTCACTATTTGACATATTTGGATACATATTTTTAGCTAAATCGGGTGTAAGCGCTATATCTGTAGGTCTAATGGCTTCATGAGCATCTTGATCACCACTAAAACCTTTAACTTCTGTCGCTACGTAATCTGAACCCCATTTTTTAGCAATATATGCTTGCCCTTGATTAACAAAACTTTCTGATAATCTTGTTGAATCAGTTCTTGGATAAGTGATTAATCCACCATCACCATATCCTTCATATAACTTTTGGAGTGCATATTGAGCACTTTGAGATGATAAAGTGCTACGGCGATAAACAACTGCTTGTTTTAATGGTGTAATAGCTGGCGCTTTACGTTGTTGAGTTTTTTTGTCAATTACTAACAATTCTTTTTTAGCACTGTCAAAATGTTTTTTGACAGTGTCAAGCTCGTTTTGATAAATTCAATCTTTACGATCTGATTCATTTTTATCATTATGATAGTATGCTAGTTGTTTAGTATCTGCTAAAACAGCATGAAGTTTCGCATATTTTTCAGGGATAAAGTTTCTGATTTCATTTTCTCTATCAATGATTAATTTTAAAGCAATACTTTGGACTCTACCAGCACTAGGATTTCCAGGCGCGTTTTTAAATTTATAACGCATTAAACCACTTAATTTAAACCCGATTATACGATCTAGCATACGACGAGTTTTTTGAGCATCAACCAAGTTTTGATCAATTTTACCAGGGTTTGCTAGGGCTTTCAAGATAGCTTCTTTAGTAATTTCGTTATATTTAATTCTGGCAAAATTCTTAATTTTTAAATAATCAACCAAGTTTTGACCAATTGCTTCACCTTCGCGATCCGGGTCGGTTGCAATATAAACAAAATCACTAATTGCTAGGGCTTCTTTTAGTTTTTTAACAACTTCTTTTTTAGATGATTCAAGTGAATTTTGAGGTTCTCAATTCTCAAAATCGATCCCTAATCCACCTGTCCCAGTGGTTTTCATTTTTAAAATATGCCCCACACTAGCTAAAACTATATATTCGTTTCCTACATATTTTTTGATAGTTTCAACTTTGTTAGGTGACTCGACAATAATCAGTTTATTCATGTGTCTCTTCCTAAAAATTTTGATGCTATAAATATACATTTATTTTAAGCAAAATTAATTTATTTTTTGAAAAAATGATGAAAATTCCCATTTTTTAGTTATTTTCAGAGTTGCAAAATTGATGAAAATTCTTAACAAAAACCATGGTTTTTTTAAACCTTTATATATAATATAAAGGAGTATAAATGTACTTGTACTCCTTAGCTGAAATCTCAGCTCAGAATGTCCAAAAGGAGAAAAATATGCACAAATATGAAATCATGGCTATCGTTAACCCAAAAGCTGACGTTGCTGTTTATACAAGCATCGTTGAAGAAGTTTTTGGAAAAGAAAACGTTTCTAAATTAGAAAAGTTAGAAAAAAACGAATTAGCATATGAAATTAACAAATCAAAACACGCACAATATGTTTTAGCATTAGTTGAAGCTAAAGGTGAAAGTATGGCTGAATTTACACGTCGTACAAACATCGTTAAAGACATTTGAAGAACATTAGTAATTAACTTAGATTCAGAAAAGGTTTAAAACCTAAAAAAGAATCTAAAGTACGTAAATTTGCTTCAAAAAGAGCATTAAACGGTAACGAAGCTCAAACAGACAAACCATTCAAACGTCAAGTAAAAGTTCAAGAAACAGCTGCTAACTAGTAGTTTCTGAACTTAATTTATTAGGAGGAGTTTATGAATTACAACAAAGTAACTTTAGTAGGTAGATTAACATCTGATCCTGTTTTATCAAAATCATCATCAGGTGTTGAATACTGCAGAGGAACAGTGGCTATTAATCGTCCAACTTCATCTACATCTCAACAAAACATTGTTGACTTTATCCCATTTGTAGCTTGAAGACAAAATGCTGTTTTTCTAGCTAACAATCTTGTTAAGGGCTCATTGATTCTAATTGAAGGATCAATCCAAACCGGTAATTTTAATAATACACAAATTAACCAGTTAGTTAGAACTACCGATATTTCTGTGGATAGATTAATTCCATTGCAAAGCAGAGAAGAAACTTTAAGCAGAAGGCAAGCTAATTTAAATAAAACTAGTGCCGGTGCTTTTTTAAACAACAACCTTAACACACCTAATCGCGTTCCGCAGTTTTCAAATTTAAACAGCTACGCGCAACCTGCTAATTCTAATCAATCACAACCCAATTCAGCAATTACTCCAACTAATATCTTTAATAATAGTCAATCATCTTCAACAAATTCAAGTCTAGATGGATTTAGTTTCGATAACAAACCTAAACATGAACTGAACACTATTTTTGCCGAAACTAGTGATATTTCAGACGGATTTGATGATGATTTAGAATAAAGGAGAACTAAAAATGGCATTCAAAAAACGTAACAAAAAAGGTTACTCAAGTAGAAGAAAAGTTTGTGAATTTTGTGAAAACAAAATGAGCTATGTAGATTACAAAAACGTTGAATTACTAAACAAATTTGTTTCAGCAACTGGACAAATTAAAGCTAAATCTTCAACCGGAACATGTGCTAAACACCAAAGAAAAGTGGCTAACGCTATTAAAAGAGCAAGAATTATTGCTTTAATGCCTTACCACGTAGTGCGTGCTCGTGTTAACAAATCTGCTGTTAACAACTAATAAACATTTATAACGTGAAAAAACTCTTACATTTTACTGTAAGAGTTTTTTAGTTCGGTTTAGCTTCTAAATAATTAATGTTTTTGCCTAATGATGATCATTTTTGCTCATAGCCGGTTTGAATGTTGCCTTGATTAAATTCTGAATTATGTAAATCACGGGTTAAATTCAAAATATTTCAGTTATTTATGTTAAATGATTCTACTGAAAACTCAAATAATTTATCATTGTCGGTTTTAAATTTCAACAATCCGTTAGGAGTTAAAATTTGTTTATATTGATCTAAAAAAGTTTTATAAGTTAACCTTCTTTTTTCATGAGCATTTTTTGGTCATGGATCTGAAAAAGTTAATCAAATTGTGTCTGTTTGACCTTCAAATAATTCAACCAAATTTGTAGCGTCTTTAGTAACTATAAATAAATTAGTTAAATTCAATTGTTTTATTTTAGTTAAGATTTTGTTAGCTACTGTTGGATATTTCTCAAAAGCAATAAATCTTCTGTCTGGATTTAATAAAGCAAGTTGCGAAATCATTTCACCCTTACCGGCTCCAATTTCCAAAACATCAGTGTTATTTAATTTAATTGGAAATTGGTTAATATAATATTGCGAAGCATTTAAATTGTCTTGTGCATTTTTATCATGTCTAAGTCTCATAAGACTATTATAATTTAATAATCTTATTTAATGTACAATATTTATTATAAAAGGAAAATTATGTTAAGAATTGTTGCTGGAAAATTTCGTCATTTACAAATTACTCAACCGGATCTAAAAACCACACGCCCTACTATGGACAAAGTTAGAGAAGCTATTTTTAGTAGCATCCAATTTGAACTACCTAACGCAGTATTTTTAGATCTATTCGCTGGTTCAGGGGCTTTTGCTATTGAGGCAATAAGTCGCGAAGCCAACTCTGCTGTAGCAGTTGAAAATAACAAAGAAACATTTTCAATTCTAAGAGAAAATGTTTTAAAAACTAAATCAAATCAACTATTTGATTTACACTACAAAGGCGCATTAGATTATTTAAAAATATCAAAGCAAAAATTTGATATTGTTTTCATTGATCCGCCATATGTTGAATATGAATTAATCAATCAATGTTTGATTGAATTAAAACAAAGAAACTTACTATCTGAAAACTTCACAGTCATTATTGAAACAAATGATGCTAAAAAAATAATATTTGATGATTTTTATTATTTATATAAGCAAAAGAAATATGGAAAAGTAGAAGTGTTGTACTTATGCAAAAATTAAAATACCAAGTTGGCGATAGTTTTGAAGTACAGTGTAATGAATTAACTTATCAAGGTTATGGGGCTATCAGATTAGAAAATTACAGCTTATTCATTAAGGATTTATTCCCAAATGAAAAGGCTTTAATTAAATTAGATTCTGTGTTCAATAATTATGCTTTTGGCTCAGTAATTAAACATTTAACCACATCCCCTAACCGTAATAACACCCAATTTAATTGTGTTGATTCAGCTCCATTAGTTAATCTGAATTACAAAGCACAAATTGAATTTAAAAATCAATATTTTTTAAATTTATTAAAACGCAATTTAAAAAATGATTTTAACTACGTAGATTTTCAAGGTTCATCTAAAATTTTTAATTACAGAAATAAAGTTGTTTATCCTTTATTTATTGTTAGAAACAAACTCCAAATTGGCGAAATTGCTTCTAAGTCTCACGATTTATCAATTGCTAATAATACAATTCAAAATCAAAAAATAATAAACAAAATAATTAATCAAGTTTTAAACCTTTTAAATCAACAATATAAAGCTTTTGAGTTAAAAAACTTCAAACAATTAACTGTTAGATGTAATGAAAAAAATCAAGTTATTTTAGCAATTAAAACTTCAGATAAATTTACTTTTAGCCCTGAATTTATGGATAAACTCAATCAGATTGAGTCCTTAATTGAGTTTTATCAACTAAAAGAAAATAAAACAAATTTATTAATCAACAAAGAACCGTTAATTATTACTTTAAATGATAAAAAATTCATGATTTCTATCGATGGTTTTTTCCAAATTAACTTAAATATGGCTAGTTTTATATTCAAGTTAATTTCAAAATACAATTTACAATTCAATACTAAATATTTAATTGATGCTTTTTGTGGTGCTGGTGTTATTTCTCAAATCATTAATAATAATCAAATAATAGTCGGAAATGATATTGTTCAATCTTCAATTGATACTGCCAAATTAAATGCTAAATTAAACAAAATTGACAATACTAATTATTATCAAACTGACAACTTTGAATCCTTCCAGCAAGTGATAAAAGACTTTAGTGATGTTTCTCTTATCTTAGATCCACCAAGAGCTGGTATAGATCAAAAATCTATCGATTGAATTTTGAAAAACAAACCAAAATATATTACTTATATGTCCTGTGATGTAAAAACTCTTGTTAGAGACTTACAAAAACTAGAGCAAAGCTATAAAGTTCAACACATTCAAGGGTTTGATATGTTTCCAAACACACCGCATATTGAAGCTTTAACAATTATGGAGCTGAAATAAAATTAGCAGTTATGCTAATTTTTATTTTCCCACTCACAAAAACCCTTTGAATCAGTGTTTTAAAATGAAACTAATTAATGAAACAAAAATAAAGCCTAAAAATAGTATGAAAATTTTTTAAATTAGTGCCATAGGAAAATTAAGTTTTTATACGGCTTTTTTGTTAAAAGGCTATAATAATTGATTTTAGGCAATTTTGAATATGATAAAATTTAAATAAGGAGAAAGATGAGATTATCATTAATTTCGTTAGTAGGAAATAAGGCTGGTGAAGTCTATTCTTTTTTACTATCTTTAAAAGAACAAGAAAACCAAAATTTTGAAGTAATTTTGGTGGTTAATAAAAAAACCGAAGCTAAATCTGTATTTAAAGTCATTCAACAATTTTACAACTTCTTTGGTAGTCGTTTGGTTGTGCTTGTTAATTCAAAAAATGGTTCATATCAAGCTAATTTACAGTCAGCTTTTAAGATTGCAAAAGGTGATTTTGTATCAGTTGCTAACTCAGATAGCGCAATTAAAAAATGATATGTGGCTGATTTAATTGAAAAAGCAATTAGATATAACGTTGATGTTTTAGAATTTAAGCCCCGTTTAATTGGAACAATTCGCTTTAAACCACATGAAAGAAATCAATTGGATAAAGTTTTTGACTTAAACAAAGACAAAATTGTTTATGCCTATACTTTCCCATTTATTTTCAACAAAGTTTTTAAAAAATCTTTAGTTAAAAAAGTGCTTAAATACAACATTGAAACAACTAATGATACAAAAATGTGTATCGAATTAAATTACGCATTAATGCTTGAAGCTAAAAAATATAAATATCTTGACTATAGACTAAACAGAGAATTTATCAGTTCAGATCTATGACTAAATCCAAGCGCTTTCCTGAAAACCTTTAACGTTTTAGAAAAAAATGTTAAGCAATTTTACCCAAAACTTACTGATGAAATTAAATATGCTAAATACTACTTTATTAAACTACTTTTAACTGGATTTTTAAGTGAAACATATTTTGTTTATCGTCATTTTTACAAAACTGATAAAGCTAATTTAGAAGAAAAAAGAAGCAAAATTTTAGTTAACAAACAAAAAGAAATGTTAAACAAAATTGAACAAAGCCCAGAATTTATTACCTTTATTTCATCAAACCCTTATATGCTAGTTGATAATGTTGAATCTAAAATGATTAAAGAACCATATAAATCACTAAGAAATTCTAAAATATTAGATTTACTTGAATAATGTATCAAAACGCTACTTTTTTTAGACGCTTTATTGCCAACATTATTGACCTATTAATTGTTTTATCTACTGTTATTGTTATCTTAATAATCAGTAGATTTTCTAACTCAAATCAGACAATAAAATACTATTTGAGTTTAAGTTTAATTATATTTTGATTAAATTTTTATTTTTTAATTGTTCCTGTTTTAATTAAGGCTAAAACAATTGGCTTGTTGATAATGAAACTCAAAATCATCAACAACAATAAACAATTTAGTTTTTTAACCTTACTTAAACGCAATAGTTTGTTAGGTTTTTATTTATCGTTATTAATTGTTTTAACAATGATTTTTATTAGACCTAATGATATTTCATCGACTCAAAACGGAATTAAAATAACTGTTCAGTTCCAATTCTTTCAAACTTTAATTTCAACACTATTAAGCATTTGGTTTTTTATTCAAACTGCCGGATTAATGATGTTGTTATTTGCAAAAAAGAAACTAACACTGCTTGATTATGCCTTTAATAGTCGTGTTGTTATTGATAAATATATAGAACCTAATGATCAAAAACATATAATTTTAATTCCATATTATTATCACGAACGTAAATTTTATTATTTTAAAGGAGATTAAATATGTCTATTTATAGAATAAATTTATTAGAAGGATTAAATGAAGACCAGCAAGAAGCGGTTAAATATCTTGACACTCCTTTAAGAATTATTGCAGGTGCTGGTTCTGGTAAAACTAGGGTTTTAACTAGAAAAGTAGCTTACTTAATTAATGAGCTAGGAATTGCACCAAATCATATTTTAGCTTTAACTTTCACCAATAAAGCTGCTAATGAAATGAAAGAAAGAATCTTACAATATTGCGCTAAAAAATATGAAGATGCATTAACAATTTCAACTTTTCACTCATTTTGTTTAAGTGTTTTAAGAAAACACAGTAGAGCAATTGGATACAGAAACAACTTTTTAGTTATTGATGAAGAAGATAAGAAAAAAGTTATTGAAGCTATTTATCAAAAACTTGACTATACAACAAATGATATGGATTATAAAAGTATCATGGAATACATTAGTCATGCCAAAAACGAAGGACACAAATCAGCGCATGATGTAGCTGATGAATTAAATCAAAAAATTACAGATTTAGTTCCTAGTGTTTATCAAGAATATTTAAACCAATTAACTACATCAGGTACTGTTGACTTTGATGATTTAATTGGATTAACACTACTTTTATTTGATACTCACCCAGAAATTGCTGAAATTTACAAAAATAAATTTGAATACATTTTGATTGATGAATTTCAAGATACATCAGCAATGCAATACAGAATTATTAAACACATCATTGGAAAAAATACTCATTTAACAATTGTTGGAGACCCAGATCAAACAATTTTTAACTGACGTGGTGCTGATATTAATTTAATTTTGGATTTTGAAAAAGAATTTCCAAATGCTAAAACTGTTATTTTAAAACACAACTATCGTTCAACTCAAAACATTTTAACAGCAGCTAATTTACTAATTTCAAAAAATGTTAATCGGGTAAATAAAGATGCTATTACCAATGCTGAACCTGGACCAGAAATTGAATATAACAGAGCTTTTTCACCTGAAGATGAAGCGCGTTGAGTAATTCAGAAAATTAATGAACTTAAAAAACAAAAAAACCAACTAAAAAGCATGGCGATTTTATATCGTTCAAATTATTATGCCAGACCTTTCGAAGAAGCTCTTTTAGAAGCTAATATTAACTACAAAGTCTTTAATTCAATCCGTTTCTTTAACCGTGCTGAAATTAAAGATACAATTGCTTTTTTACGGACAATTGTTGAAGGAACTGACATTCCATTCCTAAGAATTATCAATGTCCCTTCACGTGGAATTGGAAAAGTTTATTTAGAAAGAATTACAGAAGGTGCAAGCAAAGCTGAAACTACCATTTTAGAATACTTAATTAAAAATTATAAAAAGTTAAAAGTTCCAGAAAAAGTTATTGTTGAAAATATTTTTCCTTTTTTAAAATTAATTGTTAAAGCCAAAAAAGAACTTATAAGTGGGCAAAAAATTCACAAAGTATTAAATACTTTCTTAAAAGAAGTCGGATATTATAAACACATCTCAAACAACAACACTCAACGCGGAACAGCTGAAGAAAACGTTAAAGAATTATTAAACTCAATTCAAAATTGACATGAAGAACATCCTGAAGGAACAGTTCAAGATTACTTAAACATGGTGACCTTGCTTTCAGTTTCTGATGAATATGACAATTCGCCAAACTATGTTTCAATGATGACAATCCATTCAGCTAAAGGGCTTGAATTTGACAACATTTTTATCGTTGGATTATCAGAAGGTGTTTTACCTTCATATCGTGTTTTAGACCCTTTAAGTAATAGTAAAAGTATTGTTAAAAAGAACAAAGACACAATTGAAGATGAACGTCGTTTAGCATATGTTGCTGTTACTAGAGCAAAAAACAAGCTGTTTTTAAGCGACAGCCGTGGTAAATTGTTCGGAACTGGTAAAGAAAAAGTACCATCAAGATTCTTAACTGAAATGGGGATTGATGTTAAAAATTCAATTTTAAATGTTGCTAATAAATTTGGAAACTTTGATGATGATTCACGTGCTGAGAATGCTGACATAATTATTGGTGATTTTATTACTCATGTTAAGTTTGGTGATGGAGAAGTTTTAGATGCCACAAAAGAAGAAATTTCTGTTCGTTTTGTTAAGGATGGTTCAATTAGAACTCTAAATAAACTCCACCCTGCTATTAAATTATTGAAAACTAACTAATAATGAATTATCAATTATATATTTCAATCGCCGTTATTGTGGCGATTTTGATTTTTTTAGTAATTTTATCCTTAACTTATTTATATTTTTATTTCAGGGTTTTTTCAGGAATTATTTTATTTAAAATCGATAATTTAAACAAAAGGGTTTTAAGAATTTCAAAACGTAATTACTTACTATCAACCATCTTTGATATGAAGGCAGTTAATTTTAACAAATTCAATTATGTACCATTATCCGAATTTTTAGAGTTTTTCGCTTTAGAAGATAGAAAGTTTTTGGAAAATTACTTAACAAATAACAACACCGAGAAAAAATACAAAAACTTCAACATTAATATAGCTCAAACTAAGAAATTTAACTTATTTGAAAACTGTTTATTTTTTATTTATAGATTAACTAAGGCGGATGTTAAATATAGCATTAAAATAACGCCTGATGAAAATGGTATTTATGAATGTGCTATCAATTGATCAAAATCCAATCGTTTAGTTGATAAAAAGATAACTCTTTTAGCAACTTCAAAAAAAGTCGAACAAAATTATGAAAAGTTAATTAAAAAATGAAGTCATAAAAACAATATTGTTGTTTCATTTATGTTAAGACCAACATACTTTAATAAGAAATTTGATACTGGTGAATTACAAGAACTATACACCTGAATGAGTAGGTATTTTAAAATATCACTTGACAAAATTGATATTTATCAATATAATGGATTTCATTTCTTTATCATTAAACAAAACAAAAAGACAAATAGAAAAATAAATAATATTGTTAATCGTTTTAATCAAAACAGTCAATTATATCCATATTATGAAATAGCTATATTTTTCAACAACGAACCTATAGATTCAGAGACAATGTGTTTTAATTTATTAAATAAATTAGAATTTGGAGTTTACAATGCTTATTATGCACAAATAAATAAAGCAGATAATAACCCATACATTAATTTCGATTTCAAGAATAAATTAGATGAATTTGAAAAATTCCGTAGTTGATTTGTACTTCATACTAATATTTTTGCACTGTATAACACAGCTGATATTATTATGAATAAATATGAAATAAAGGATTATTCATCTCAAAAACACTACAATAATTATTTAGTTGATTTTATAGCCAAAAACAGTAAACTTAATGATTTATTTAAACAAGTACCTTACTTGAAATACACTTATGAACCTATTATATATAAGCAATGAAATAACAGTATTTTAGAACACCCTCAAAGAGAATTTAATCCAAAGTACTTCTTTAAGCTGTCTCAAGAGTCATTTTTAAATGAACAGAATCAATTAAATATTCAAAAAGAATCACCGATTATATTGGTTTACACTGATAATTTCTTTAAGCATAAGCAACTTAAAGAAAAATTCTTACATTATCATGAAGCACATATTCACCTGGGGCTTTATATTAATAAAATTAACAATAATATTTTAAATTTTGTAAGTGATGCTAAATTTACTTCATTAGTAATTGGTAAAGAAATAGCACAAAATCTTTATAAAACCGATGTTTTATATGACTGCATTAACTTAATTAAGAATGCTACTGAAAACAAAAAGCTTAGAATTATCTTTGAAAACATTCCAAATTCACTAGATGAGCTAGTTATTGACAAGCTTAAAATTCAATATTATTATCAATCTTAAAAATCAAACTAAATCATTAGTTTGATTTTTTTATGCCTTAAACACTATTGTGCAAGCTTTAAACTGCTGAAAATTAATAACAAATAACTTAAATTTTCTATATAATAAATCTATGAAAAAATTAGGAATTATATTAGACTCATTTTCTGGTTTATCAAAAGCCCAAGCACAAGAACTTGAGTTTGGTTTTTTACCACTTCAAGTTGAAATAGATGGCAAAATTTATCAAGATGGTATTGATGATAATTTAGAAATTTTGACTAAAATTCAAGATGCTAAATCAATTTTAACTTCATCACCTAAACTAGAATTAATTCAGTCTACTATAGCAGAATTTGCAAGTCAATATGAAAATGTTATTTACTTAGGTATTAGTTCTAAACTATCTTCTACCCTAAGTCATGCGGCTAATTTAGCACTTGAACATGACAATGTTTATGTTGTCGATAATCATTTTGTTGGTACACAATTAGTTAATGCTGCACTTTATGCACTAAGACTTTCAAATAACGGAATGTCTGTTGGTGAAATTTTACAAAAACTAAATAAGTTAAATAATGAATCAACTACTTATTTAGTTCCAAAAACAATGGAATATTTAATTAAAGGTGGAAGAATTTCTGGAGTTAAGAAATTTATTTTAACTAAGCTTTCAGTTTTACCGGTTTTAGAATTTTCAGCTGATGGTTCAGTTGGTTCAATTGGTTTAAAACGTACTCTAGCAGGTGCAATAGCTAAAGCCACTGAAAAAGTTATGTCATTTAATGAAAATGAACAAATGGAATATCATTTAATAAAAGGAATTGACCAACAAGTTAATCAACTAATCGATAAAACAGCATCAGAATATGGATTAGTTTTTGCCGATTCTAAAACTACACCAGCTGCTATTGCGATTCATACTGGTCCAGAAGCTTTTGCTTTTTCAACAATGCCTAAATTGGAATTAAAATAATGCCTAGATTAAGTAATGGTGATATTAAAATGCCTAAAAAAACTAAAAAAGGCAAAAAGACCACAACTTCAGAACAACGTTTTACAACATTAGTAGACGGAATTATAATTGAAAATCAACAAACTCCTGACCAAATTAAGAACTATAAGAAAAATAGAAGAATTTATATTTTAGCTATTGCTTCAGTGTTATTAATCTTTGCTATTACAGTATCGGTTATTTTAGCAATAATTTTTAGTTAATATTAAAAAATTGCAAAAGAAAATTCGGACTTAGTTCCGAATTTTTTCATTCTATTTTGTAATTTTTGGTGATAAGTATTTTCTAGCTTTTCAAAAGTAGATAAAACCAGAAATTAGTCCCAACCCTATTCCGACGTATATTACAACAGGGCTTACATATAACTTAAATCATTCTGTGTTTAAGTTAGAAATATAAGCTGGTAAAAACATTAAAATCAGAGTTATTATAATTCCGATTGATAAAACTAAAGTTTTTAGTTTACCAAATATATCAGCGCTAACATCTACTTTTTGTGAAGCTAAGTAAGTTCTTAAACCACCTACTAAAACATCACGAAATAATAGTAATCCAAAAGCTCATATTGGTAAAAAGTTTATAGCAACTAAATATAGTAATGTTATATTAGTAATTAACTTATCTGCAATTGGATCAAAAATTTTACCAAATGAACTGACTTCATTTCTTTTTCTAGCTAAATGTCCGTCAAAGTAATCTGTTACCATTCCTGCTACAAAAAACAAAAGAATAAGTGTATGAATTAAAATAAAAATTGACTTATCAAAAGGTGGATAATCTGTTTTATATACAAGATAAGTATTTATTAAAGCTAAAAGTAAAACCGGAATTATTATAACCATTCTAAAAATGGTTAAATAATTTGCAATTGGTGTGTAGGTTCTTTGTGAACTAGTTTTGTTGCTCATTTAAAGCCTTTTCATATTTTTCTTTAATAATATTTTTTAAACTTTCAGGGTCTTTAAATAAATTATCAACCGTTGTTGCTGCGTATTGTTCTAAATCTTTTTTTGATGCTTCTAAATGATTTTTAAAGAATGTTAATACTTGAGAAGCTTTAGTGTCTCAGATATTAGCATTACAATCTTTTAAGGCTCTTAGATTTGAAACAAATTCAGCATATTTTTTATTTTCATGTAAATATTCGCGATAATCACCAGACTTTAGCATTTCATTTAAACAAACTCTAGCTGCATTATTAATTTCAGACATTTTGTATTGTCCAATACTTGGAACAAACTCTGATAATGTCACTTTATTTAACTCAACTAGTTCATTGATCATAATAGTTAAGTCATAAACATGTACTGCTGCTTCTTGTGATAATTGAAAAGCTACTTGTTTTGCTTTTTTCTGATTACGTTTATCTTTTAATCATTGGTATAAAATTCAAGCTGTAAAACCTAAAATAATAACACCAAAGATAATTCACATAATAATTGATGTACTATCCATAAACCTCCTTACTTACTAATTTTTAATTTTCATTTTGGTTCTTTTTGTTTATAAAATTGCTTCATTATGTCTTCTAATTCATTTTCATCATAGGTTTTACCAATTAAGATTGAATTGTGCAAGAAATTACTATAACCTTTAAAATCAAATGAATTCTTTGGTTGAAATTGAGTATATGAAACTTTTCCACCGTCAGGAAGAAGTTCTTTGAATTCAACCTCTGTATCTTTAACTTCTTGTTTAATTAATTTTAGATAATCTTGTGCTTCTGCTTTTAATTCTAAGTATTGAATAGCAAGCTCTTTAACTCTTTCAATATCAGCTGTTTTCATATAACTCCTTAATTAGCAAAAACTCCTGCAAGATAAGCTAAATATAATACTAAAATATTTAAACCAAAGAATATTAAAGTTGAAAGCGCATCTGATAATGTCGCTAAAATTGGTGCTGACATAACAGCAGGATCTTTTTTGAATCTAATTGCCACTAATGGTATCATTGTACCTAAGAATTTAGCAAATATAACCACCACAAATAATGATAATGAACTAGCAATAATAATAAAAGAAATTGGTCCTCATTCTGCTGTTTTAACAATATGTTCACCAGTTCCTGTATCTACTAGCGTATCTCTAAAACCAGGAATAGCAAAATAAACATATAAACGAAGAACATTAATGACAAACATTATTGCACCAATAATTGCACCAATTGATATTTCTCTTCTAACAACTTTTCACATATCTTTATAAGTGATTTCACCCAATGCCGAAGCCCGGGTGATCGTTGTAGATGATTGAGAACCAGCATTACCGGCTGAACCACTAATTATTGGAATTAGCCCGACTATAATAGCAGTTGAAACTGTTACTCCTAATCCAGCAATAAACTCTTCACTAATATCACTGAATTTTTGGATAATGTATTGTGATAAAGTTGCTGAAAGCATTAAAATAATAAGCCATAAAACACGTGACTTAACTAGCGACATAATTGTAGTTTTTAAATAGCTTTCTTCAGCTGCTGAAGTTGAAATACCGGCTAGTTTATACATATCTTCTGTCGCTTGTTCTTGAATAACGTCAATAACATCATCGGCTGTAATCATTCCGATTAGTCTTTTTTCATAAGAAACAACAGGCAATGTTGATCTGTCATGGTCGGCAAAAACATTAGCTGCTTGCTCTTTAGGATCAACTGGATAAACCGAAGCAACAACATTGTAGATGTCTTCTAGTTTTGCGTTTTCATCATTGGCAAAAATTAACTCTTCCAAGGTCACATCACCTAGTAAGATACCGTTTTCATCAGTAACATAGAAATTATGTCCTAATTCGATGTTATTTTTATAGTCTGTACGAATTTTATTAATTGCTTGTTTAGTTGTTCATTTAGATTTTAAAATCGAAATATCAACAGTCATGATGCTTCCGATTTGATCTTCGTTGTAAGAAAAAATACTGTTGATTTTTTCTCTTTTTTCACTCGGTGTTTTTGAAAGAATATGACGCATGATATTAACTGGTAGTTCTTCTAAAACTTCAGCTAGTTCATCTGATTGTAATTCTTGCAAAATGTCCATAATTCAGTCTTGACTGAATAATTTTGCTATTTTTAATTTAACGTCATCTTCTAGATAAGAAAAAACTTCGGCTGCATCTTCAGTTTTAAGCACTCTTAAAACATAAAGTTGTTCAACTTCAGTTAAATCTTCAATAACTTCAGCAAAATCTGCAGGCGGATGATCTTCTTCTAATTCACGAATCCGAGTAATGCTTTTAGATTGAATGGCTTTTTTTAATTCATCAATTAGTTCTTGTCTTAAAACTTCATTAAATTCCATATTATTGCTCCTTCAGGTATTTAATTAGTTGTTCTTGAAACTGATCTAATTGAACCGATTCGATTGTGTCACCTTTGATGATTTTAATTCCACCATCTTCTTCTGAAACTACAACAGTAGTTGCATCACATTGTTCAGAAATTCCAATTGCTGCGCGGTGACGTGAACCAAATTTTGAATCAACACTTTTTCTTGTGATTTTATAAAATGTGGCAGCATAGTAAATTTTATTATCTCTTATAACTACCGCACCATCATGAAGTGGTGAGTTTTTATTGAAAATTGAAATTAGCAGTGATGAAGAAATATTAGCATTAACTAATACACCATCTGTTCTTAAACTATCAATATTATCATTGTTTTCGATTGTTATTAAAGCCCCTACTTTATTACGAGAAAAGTGTTCAACACTTTCTCTTAATTGGTTAATAAGTCTGATTTGACTGCTTTGTCCCATTCTTTCGAATTTAGTTTTCTTAATTCGGTTTAAATAAAAGTTCATGATAATTGGATATAGCAAAATAGCTAAAATCCCAACTAGCATGAACAATAATACTCCGATTAAAATATAAATAATTAAAAAGTCTGACATTGTTAGGCTCAATTAATTCTTGCTAAAAGGAAAATGGCAATCATGACTAAAACAGAAACAGAGACACCAACAAGATTTCTTGTTAAATCTTTTTGATATCAAGGTAGGTTTTTTTGTTCTAAAGCTTTAGCTTGTTTGTCTCTTAAATACTTGGCTTTAATTTGCTCTGAAGCAATTTCTTGCTTACGCATTTCAATTAAATCAACTACTGGTTTATTTGTGTTTTGTTCCATAATTACTCCTATTAACTTAATTTTAACTTTTTTAGGTAATTTAAAAACAAATTAGTTAGATTTTGATAGTTTTTCTACTTCCTGTAAAAGCTCATCGACTTTATTTAATCTTTCTCAAGGTAAATCTAAATCATCTCTACCAAAGTGCCCGAAGTAAGCTGTTTTTGAATAAATTGGTCTTAGTAAATCTAATGATTCGATAATGCCTTTAGGGGTTAAATCAAAAACGTTAGCAATCGCTTGACTAATTAAATCTTCGCTTACCTTAGCTGTATTAAATGTATCAATCATAATTGACACAGGTTTAGCAACTCCAATTGCATAAGCGATTTGAATTTCAATTTTATCTGCTAATTTAGCAGCAACAACGTTTTTAGAAATTCATCTAGCAGCATATGCAGCTGAACGATCGACTTTAGTTGCGTCTTTTCCACTAAAAGCACCACCACCGTGTCTTGCATATCCACCATAAGTATCAACAATAATTTTTCTTCCAGTTAGACCTGTATCACCAATTGGACCGCCTATAACAAATTGTCCTGTTGGATTAATCAAGATCTTTTCAGGTAATTCTAAATCATATTTATCTAAAACAGTTTTAATAATATTATCTTTAATGTATTGTTTGAATTCAACTTCATTATATTTACTTGAATGTTGAACACTCATTAAAATTGTATCCACTACTGTTTTATTAGGGTCTGTGTAATCCAATGTAACTTGGGCTTTCATATCAGCTTTAGCATATTTGAATTGGCTTGATACCCTTTGTGATTCAGCTTCTTTAACTAGTTCATGAGCTAGTGTGATTGCTAGTGGCATAAATTGTTTAGTTTCATTAGTTGCAAAACCAAACATTAACCCCTGATCTCCGGCTCCGATTTCATCCTGTTTTTCTACACCCATGTTAATATCAGGACTTTGTGCACGAATATCTACTTCTAAACTTGTTTCTGGAGAGAAGTAGTTTAATTCTTTTAAAATTTGTGTAGCAATTTCTAAAACATAAACTTTAGCATCAGATTTTACTTCACCAGCTATTAAAACTTTGTGTCCACTTGCCATTGTTTCAATAGCCACTTTAGCTTGTGGATCAAGTTGTAAATATGCATCTAAAATAGCATCTGAAATTTGATCACATAATTTATCAGGGTGTCCTCTACCCACGGATTCACTTGTAAATAACTTTCTCATAAAACTCCTTTTATAATTTTGAAGCTCTGGATGACTTGCTAGTTGGTTTAAATATTATAAACTTTTTTAACTAATAGAATAATAGCTTTATCGACTTTTTCAAAAAATGAAAAACAACCGCCAGAGCGATTGTTTTTGCTGTTTTTTTGCTTATTAAGAAGCAGTTGATGGTTCAGTTGGTTCTGTTGGTGATGGTGTTGAATCAGCTGCAACTGCTGGTTCTTGTGAACCTTCTGATGAAGATGATGAATCTGCTTGCATCTCTCCTGTGCTTGAAGAAGTTTCAGTTGATGTTGATGAATCACTTGTTGTCATTTCTGAAGCTTGAGCATCAGCTGCTCCAGTTGTTGCGTTATCTGCTGTTGCTGTTTCTGATGCTTGTGCGCTTGATGTTGAATCAGCATTTGCTTGGTTGTTAGTTGTTTCACCTTGGTTAGCTGTACCATTTTGGTTTTCCATTGAAGTTCCACCTTGGTTAGCTGTACCATTTTGGTTTTCCATTGAAGTTCCACCTTGGTTAGCTGTGTTGCCTTCTGTTGGAGCAACAACTTCATCAAACACAAATGATTGTTCTAATACTTCATCACCTGTAAGAGTTGTTTTAAATTTAATTGTTAAAGTTCTTGTAGCTTCATCTAATGAACCTTCAAATAACTTGTTTTTGTTATTTTTTTCTGCAGGTAAAGTAGATAAAATGTTGTTTGGATCTACCCCTTCTTTAAAGGTTAAAATGATGTTATCTTGTGAATTTCCACCACTTTTAATTCCAAAAGCTGCTGGATTAGCATTTTTTGTTCCACCAGCTGAGTATTTTTGTAATAAAGCACCTGATGATTGAATTGATGAAGCTTTTTCAGCCATTTTAGCTTTGGCTTTTTCTAATAATTTTGCACCGTTGTATACATATTGGTTTCCGTTAAATGTTTTTGTTTCATTAGCAAACATTAATGGAGCTTTGTATAATGCAACTTCGGCTTCATTAGCTCCTGTCTCAGTAGCTCCTGCTACATTATTTTGACCACCTTGTTGTCCTTGTGTTTCGTTATTTACAACTGTGTCATTAGTTGTTGTATTTTCTTTAGTTTCTGTCGTATCTTTACATGACACTGCAACTGCGGCAACTGGTGCAAGTGTTAATGAAAGACCTGAGAATAAGAATAATTTTTTAAAATTTTTCATAACTTTCTTTCTGATTTAATTATTTTGAGTAATGAAAAAGTTCAATTTTATATGGATTCTCTAATCAAAAAATCTTGTGTATTTCGCAAAGCGAAATATAATTTACATTTTTATAATAACATTTTAGAAATCAAAAAACGTGAAAAAGGTTATTTTTTTCACGTTTTTTCCATTTTTTAATTTATTAAAGATTAGATTATGAAGCTGGTGCGTCAAATACAAATTTTTGAGTTAGAACTTCATCACCTGTTTGAGTTGTTTTAAATTTAATTGTTAAACTTCTTTCAGCATCATCGTATGACCCTTCGAAGTATTTATTGTTTTTATTATTTTTATTTCCTTGAACTGTTGAAATAATATTTCCGATTTCAATACCATTTTTAACAGTAATTACAATATTTGTGTTTGCGTTTGAACCTGAAACAATACCAAATCCTGCTGGAGTTACATTTCCATCTCTGTTTCCAGCTGAATATTTTTGAATTAAAGCTTTATTTCTTTCAATTGATTTTGCTTTTTCTTCAATGGTTGCTCTAATATTTGTTCATTGTTTTCTTCCATCATATTTTACAGGTGTATTGTTGTTAACACCGTCTGCTACGATAAATTCAAATGGAGCTCTGTATGCTTCTTGGTTGGTTGCTGTTGGTACAGATGCCGGGTTATTTGTTGATGGAGTTGTTGGTTGGCTAGAATTTGTTCCGTTTGAAGGAGTAGAAGTTGCTGGTTTTTCAGGTGTAGCTGGTGTGGCCGGTGTTGTGGGTTTTGTTTCTGTTGTTGCTTCTTTTGTTTTAGTTTCTGAATTACATGATGCAGATACTACTATTGGTGCAATTGAAGTTAGTCCTAAACCTAGTGTTAATCAAATTTTGTTTATTTTTTTCATTTTATCCTTACAAAAATATGTGAGTGTATTAAGTAATAATTATTAATTTTATTTCTATATCTACTTTCATAGTATCAAAGATAAACATGAACAAAATTTAGTTATTAAACTTATGTAAAATTTGTGCAAAAAATAAATTAAATAAAAAAATAAGTGATTTTTGCCACTTATTTTTTCATATTAGTGAAAATAGTACTATTTTGTTTCAGAATTGATGTCATGTAGTATTTTATCTATCTTAAGCCCGTTTTTTGAAACTTCATCTAAATAAAAATGAATTTGAGGCACTTTTCTTCAATTAACTGATTTAGCAAAAACGGATCTAACATATCCTGCTGCATTATTTAAAGCCTCAATGCCCTTTGCTTCATTTTGATATAAAGAAACATAAACTTTTAAATGTGATAAATCATTTGAAAGCGAAACATCCATCACAACTGGATCAATAACATTAACATTGGTAATGTTGTAATTTAAGATATTAGAAACTAAGCCTAAGGCTTCAGATTCTTTTCTTTTTAAACTAACTGAATTCATATTACTTAATCATATCACAATTACACTTCAGCAATTAAAAAACCTGAACTTGTGTTCAGGTTTATAATTTAACTTTTTGTTTTTGTGAAGTAGTATGTTGATGCTTTTGAATTTAATTCATCATCAATTGGTTGTAAGGCTTTGTGAACAATTCCACTGTCAGAATTAATTTGATAAATGTCAATTACATTTTTATCTTGTCCATCAGCTACATCAGCAAAATAATTTCTTAAAACTAATTGATAGTCGGCATTTTGACTAGGTACATAGTTAACAAAGTCAAAATTGGTTAAATGACCATAATTAGCAATTGCTTCTTTATCAGATAGGTCTAAAAATGCAATTTTACGCCCTAAATATAAAGCAATAGCTTGATTTAAATCATCTTTATTTTGCTCATTAAATTCAACTTCTAAACCTGTTATATAGTTGATAAAACTAGATTCAATAATTTCTGAGCTATCGATATCAGATAAAAGCAATGCAACAAGCATTATTTGTTCTTGTGGTAAGTCTTGTAGACTTAAAAGTGTTTTTAGGTTGTCTAAAAATTCTTGTCTATTGCTAATGATTGTATTTTGATCATCAGAATTTTCATCAAATGAAAGTTGCTTAGTATTGATTAATTTTTCAGAAACTTTATAGAGTAAATCTGCATGGCTAGCAACAAAATAATCTTGTAATAATTTTGGTGCTATGTTGATTTTATCGCTGTAATCTGTTTCTTCTGTTGAATTGTAAAAACTATTAAATGCATCAGAATTTTCAACTAGTGACAAGTCAATTAAGTCTCCGTATTTGACTACCAGTTTACTTGTTTCAGTTTCTAAATCACTATCTTTTGTTTTTAAAACTTCTTGTAGTTCTGAAGTTATATCTTCTGAGTATAAACTTACAAAATTAATTTCGCGTTGCTTACGTCATAATTGTGCTATTGAATATTCAGTCAATAAACGTTGTTGATTTTCAATCGATGAATCATTAAAGCGACTAGCAAACTTTTGATCTGATTTTAAAATTTTTAAATTATCAGCAAGTGCTGGCAGATTATCTAGAAAACTTTCTCTTGCAGCTTCAATATAAGCATCATTATCAGCATTTGAGTTAGCTGAAGATAAAATAAATCCATCTACTAATAAAATGTTTTGTTTTGTTTTTATTACACGAATATCACCATCTGCAACTCTGTCGTTGTTAGGAAAATTATCTTCTGCATAATATGCATCAATTGCATCACCATTGTACATAATAGCTGCAGCTACGTCATTTCTGGTAGGATTTACTAATGTTTCTAAAACTTCTAAACCATCACCATTAAAAGTGATGTGCTTGCTATCTTTAGCTGAATATCCTGTACCGTCTTGAATTAGATTTGTGAACGAATCAATTAAAGATTTGTAAGTTTCATCAGTCACTTCACCTGTGAAATCTGCGCTTGTTCTTTGACCGTCTGCTTTTAATCAGTAAGATGAACCATAAAGCATATTATCACGAATTGCATCAGTGATAATTCATGATTTATTTTTGATATTATCTTTAACTATTTTTAAAGCATTAATGATTGAATTTGTTTCACCTTCATAACCTGGTTGGTCTTGATATTTGCTTAAGTCAATGGCATCATTTTCATCTTTTTTAGCATCATCAATTGGTGTTTTTTTAACATTGTATGCAACAACCATGTCTTGGATGTAATAAGGGAAAAAGTATTCTCATAAATGAGCATTAATTGTTTTTCCTAAATAATCTACTTCTAGGACTTTGTCATAGCTACTTAAGTGATCCCAAACTTGTTTTGATAAAACTGTTTGTAATGTTTTTTTAACTAATTCAGGATCATTTTCTAACTCTGGCATGTTGAATAATTTAGCATAATTTATTTTAGCTAAATTACCGCGTTTAATTAATTGAGCTGCTAAGAAATCTGTTCCAATTCCTGCAGCTGCTTTGTAGTTGATTAAAGCATTGTTAAATTCACTAATTTCACTAAATTGAGTATATGAAAAAGTTTTGTTTAACTTTGCTTGATTGTCTTCCGACATATATGATTTGAAATTATAAAAAGCTGGTTTATATGAATTTTGGACTTTTAGTGCAACTGCAACTCCTGCTGTAGAAATTGCAGCCGTTAAAACCCCTAGGGCAAGGGCTGATTTGATTTTTTGTTTCAACTAATTCCCTTTTTTATGTTTTTTCACAATTGTATAAATAATATTTGCAACGATTGTTACTAATAAAACGATTGTCCCTAAAACAAGTCCTCAAGGCTCAAATGCACCTTCATATAATTTTGTTCCCAATGTAGGAGCATTAGAAACTGTACGTGTAATAATGAAATCATCAAATGATAAAACTGATGAAACCACTACTGACATAATAATTGATGGAATCATGTAGATAAAATAAGTTTTAAATCATGATTGTAATTTTGAATAACCTAAGTCTTGTGAAGCTTCAAATAAGTTATTATTGAACTTTTCACTTCTTGGTAGCATCATTGAAATACCATATGGTAAAGCCATAATGGTATGAGCTACCACAACACGAATAAATCCTTCGTCTTGAACTTGAATTACTCCAAAAAAAGCACCAAAAACAAGTACTAAACCGATTGCTGTAATGTTGTCTGGATTAATTAAAGGAATATTTGAAGTTCCAGAAACTGCAGTTCTAATTAATTTACTCTTTTGACGATATAAAGAATAAACAGTAATTAAACTAATAGTAGCCACTAAAAAACTAACAATAATAGCTAATAAAATTGTGTTTAATAGGGCTGTAAAACGACCTTCGTCAAGTAGGCCGCTTCAGTTGGCGGTTGTTCCTTCAGTTCAAGTAACATTGAATTGTCCTTTAGGTGTAGGTGAGTTAAATGTGAAAATTGCACCAAAGAATAAAGGAATATAAACTAATCCTAAAATGATATAAATGTAACTTTTACGTAATATTTGAGACATTTTACTCATAGTGTGCTCCTTTTTTAAGTTTAAATATAACTCTTGGCACAATTAGCATTAAAGCATAAATTCCTATGAATAAGAATGAAACAACTAAAACTAAGGCTGATCCACTACTTAAATCAAACTTGTTTCCTGGGTTGATTTTTGAGTTAATAATATCACCGATTAGTTGTTTTTGTGAACCGTCTGGTAGTAGTTTTGATGAAATAATGAAAGTTGTGGCACTTGCTAAGAAAATCATAGCTAGTCCGCTTAAAATAGCTTTAGTTCCATACGGAATAACTACTTTGAATATAGTTTGAATATTGTTATATCCTAAGTCGTTACTTGCTTCTGTGATATTTTTAGGCATATCTTTAAACACTGGATATAAAGACATAATCATTAAAGGTAAGTTTAAATAAGTTAGTCCTAAAATGATAAAAGCTTCAGTGTTTAAGGTTTTAGCTTCAATATTTGCAGCTGCAAAAATGGCTAAAAATAAGGCTTTAACTGAATAAATACGTGCAATTGTAAAAATTGCCATTGGAGATAAAATTAAGCTTAAAGCGTAAATTTTAAATACTTTGGATTGAATTTTTGAAACGAAATAAGCATATGGTAAACCAATGACTAAGCAAATAAATGCTGACACCAGCCCTATTCATAAACTACGTCCCATAATTCTTCAAGTATTATCAGATTTAATTAAAGCTAATGAATCAAAATCGTCTGATACTGAAAATGCACTAACAATGATAAAAATCACTGGTAGAACGATTAATAATAATGAAATTAATAAGTATGGCAATACCATGTAGAATTTGTGATCAAAGTTGAACTTTTTAATTTTGAAAATCATTATTTGAATAATCTCACTTAGAGTCTTTTTTCATTAAGTGAATTGAATCAATTGTTCAACTTAAATAAACTTTTTCATCAAGTTCAAATTTCTTAGCAGTTTCTACATAAATAATTTCGCCAGTTAATAATTTAACAGTTAAATAGTAATAACTTCCACGATATGAAATATCTTCAATTGTTCCGACTAATTTGTCTTCAACATTTGTTGGATTAACAGTAATGTCAATATCTTCAGGTCTAATTAAAGCATCTAAAACAGTTTCAGAACCGAATTCTTCTGGATCATGAACTGTTTTAAATTCTTTGTTAAATAATTTTACTCTTCCTGATTTAGCAAATGTTGCATCAAAAATATTTGAATCTCCGATAAATTTAGCTACTCAAATATTTACAGGATAGTCATAGATGTGTTTTGGAGTATCATATTGCTCAATTAATCCATCACGCATAACCGCAATTCTATCTGATAGTTCTAACGCTTCATCTTGATCGTGAGTAACAAAAACAAATGTTAAACCTAATTCTTGTTGAATGCTTCTTAGTAAAACTTGCATTCTTTTTCTAATTTTGGCATCAAGCGCTGATAGCGGTTCATCTAGTAATAAAATTTCTGGTTCAATAACTAAAGATCTAGCTAATGCAACACGCTGTTTCATTCCACCAGATAATTCGGAAATGTTTTTAGTTTCATTTCCTTTTAAACCAACTAATTCAATAATTTTGTTAATTTTAGCTTCACGCTCATCTTTTGTCATTTTACGCATGAAGTGAGCATTTCTGAAAGCTTCAACTTTTTGATTTACATAGTTTTCTCAATATGAATATTTAAAGTCTGAATCATCTAGTCAATTTTGGCGACGACGGTATTGGAAAGTACCTGGTTTTAACGATTCTAGTTCAGTTTCATATTTTTCTTGTAATAAATCTAAAGCGTGCATTTTTGCTTTAGCTTTAGCTGTTCATTTTTGCTTCATTAATTCTAATTTTTCAACATATTTAGAATTAATTTCTTCTCTTGGCACTCTTTTTAGTTTTAGTCCGTATTCAATGTTTCCATGAACGTTTAAATGTGGAAATAGTGCATAGTCTTGAAAAATAGTAGACACATTACG